>CAYVIT010000100.1:2650-4716 GCA_964451425.1 uncultured Pirellulales bacterium | reverse complement strand
AAAAGATATTGCCCCCCCAACCACCGCATTCCTGGAAGGTCTTGTAGCCGACAGAAAAGGTCGCCCGTATGAGGCGGTCGAAAGGTTTCGCCGGGCAATACAATTGGGTAATACATCCCCACAAGTTCGATTAGCACAAGTTCGATTAGCGTTGGCATCAACCTTGTCTCGGTTAGGTAACGCACAATCGGCAGTGCGCCAGTTACGCACCTTGGTTTCTGAAAGTCCTAATCTCTTCAATGGGCGTTTGGCCCTTGCCAGGCTGTTAGCTCAAACCGGAAACTGGGCCGAGGCAGCAGAGCAAGCCCGGATTGCCGGACAAATTTCCCCGAACAGTCTCGATGCAGCCTTACTCCATATTCAAGCCCGGATGCAAATGCTTGCGGAAAGCAAAACAGAGGGAGATTCCCCGACTTGGCAGGCTTTAGAGGACCTGTTAGCTGCGCTGGAAAAAGCCACTGATAATGCCTTTTCAGTTAAGGCTTCACAGCTTCAGCTTGCGGTCTTGCGGTCTCAGTTCGGTAAAGCTCAGCAGTTGCTCAGCGATATGAGGAATAGCGACCCCTCTCGTATAGAAGTTGCTATGGCAGAGGTTGAATTGTTAATTGCTCAGGACAAAACCGATGGTGCGGCACAAAAATTATATGATATTGTCAGCGCGTCTCCAAAATCCATCACTGCCGTAAAATACCTCGCTAATTTGTTAGCAGCAGAAGATAAGACTCAAGAGTGCGAAAAGATTATTAAAGATGCTTTAACTCGTATAGAACAACCCGGCGCCAAAAGGGACTTGGGTTTATTCTTGGCCCGCTTTTATAAAGACTGGAACGAGCAGGAAAAACGATACCAGCTCCTCAATTCACTCGCCAGCGACCTCCCGGACGACATCCTTATTCAGCGAGAGCTTTTAAGAAGCGAAAAGATAATACAAGACTCCGTCCGTGCCAAGCAGTTAGTCGACAAAATTAAGACTCTTGAGGGCGAGGAGGGTTGGCAATGGCGGTATGAGCAGGCAAGAATTTGGTTTGCACAGGACAATTTCAAAAACCAATATCCACAAATTATTTCACTCCTTAAAAAAAATCTGCTTGATAATCCGGATGACCAGGTCAGCCGAATGCTTCTCGCTCACAGCTACGAACGGGCAGGGCAGTTGCAGCTTGCGATTTCAACCTATCGCCAGGCTTACGACCGCTCTCCTCAGGACCTCCGTATAATCGCTGCTTATTTTAACGCTTTATATAAGGTAGAAGAACACGAACTTGCCGACAAGATTCTTCAGCGAGCGGCCAGCGAAGAACTATTCCACCCAGAGCTCAAAAAACTCCAATTACAAAGCTACCTTAGACGCGGCGAATTGGGACCAGCCGGTGATGTTATGGAAGACTTATTAACTGATGACCCCAATAACATCACTGTCCTCTTAGCTCTTGCAAGAATCAAGATGTGGCAAAATAAGTTTACCGAGGCAGGCGAATTGCTGGCCAAGTTGAGGAGTCAAGAACCGAACTCACTGCCCGTAACAGTTGCAGAAATTGAATGGAACATTCGTCAAGGAAAATCTGCCCAAGCAATCATACTGTGTGATGAGATAATAAACAGCCAGAACAACGCATCGGCTTACATCCTTCGCGCCAGAACATTCGCTTCCCTTGGCGAGCCCAATAAGTCGATAGAAGATTTAGACCACGCCATAACTATCGAGCCCAACAACGTCGAGACTTGGGCGGCCAGGAGTGATTTTTACCGTTCCATAGGCCGGCGCCGGCCAGATAAGGCAATTGCTGATATACTACAGGCACTATCGCTGGCTCCAGGTAACCTCCTTGTCCAAAAACGCGCTATTTCGCTGTTTTTAACATCCGGCAATCCTGACAGAGTCCGGCAGGGAAAAACCATTCTTGATAAAGCCCTTACAGCAAATCTTGAGGATGCTGAGCTGCGTCTATACAATGCCCGTTTCCTGCTTGACGAAGGAACAGCTCCAGCTATCGAAAATGCCACACGGATTCTTCAAAAGATAACCGAAGACCAGCCTAAAATCAGCCAGGCCTGGGCGCTGCTGG
>CAYVIT010000100.1:0-2550 GCA_964451425.1 uncultured Pirellulales bacterium | reverse complement strand
CTTCAAAAGATAACCGAAGACCAGCCTAAAATCAGCCAGGCCTGGGCGCTGCTGGGTGAACTCTCGCTTAGGCAGGGACAGCCTGGAAAGGCTTTGGATATTGCTTTGCGGGGCCTTGCGCATACGCTCAACAATAAGGGGCTGCTCCTGTTGAAGGCCCAGGCTGAGGCGGCGCGGTCGCCGCTCCTGGCGATTCCCACTCTTAAGCTTCTATGCGAAATGGGGCCGAACGATGTCAATAGTGCGGTGCTCCTGGCCAGTACTTACGTTGCGGCAAGTGCACCTGAAAAAGCCGTAAGTCTTCTCAAAACACAATTAGTCTCTTGCAGCGGTACCCCCGATGAGCGGAAAGTAAATATCGCTCTTGCTCAGGCGCTGCACAAAAACGGCAACAAAGCAGATGCTCAAAAGATATTTGACTCGTTATACCAGTCTGCGCCGGATGACCCGGGTCCGTTATTAGCGCAGGTCCGATTGCTAAGAGACGACAAGCTCTGGAGCCAATTAAACCAGATGGTCTCAGATTGGTGTCAAAACCACCCAAACGATACCCGTATACCTAACGCTATTGCCGGGGATTTAGCGGCCACTGGAGACAGCCAGGCTCAAAAAGTAGCCGAAGATTTACTTCGCAAAATCCTGGCTAACGACTCCAATTCTCTCCCGGCAATGGGCTCACTTGCTATGCTGCTGCAACTGACCGGCCGTCCTGCAGAATCAGCCGCACTTTACCAGCAGATTCTTACGATTCAACCTGATAGCGTAGTCGCCATCAATAATCTGGCCTGGGCACTTTGTGAAGAGCAAGGCAAGCATCAACAGGCGTTCGACCTTGCCCAGCGCGGTTTGGAAATTGCCCCCAAGTACATTGACCTAATTGATACCCGTGGAGTCGCCTATTACAGACTCGGCCAACTTGAAAAAGCCTGTCAGGACTTCAACACGTGCCTGACATTGTATCCCACAGGGACACCTGCATTGACAGCCACGTATTTTCATTTGGGAAGGGCCTTGGCCGAACTGGGGCAAAAAAAGGAAGCTATAGAAAAATTAAACAAAGCTTTAGAGTTGAATGCTGAAGTTGTGGGTTTATCGAACACAGATACAGAGGAGACGACAAGTCTTCTTCAGGAATTATCACTGGGAGAATAGTTATGCCTTTACCGTCAGAGCAAATAAAAAAAGACAAAAGCGAAAATGTCAATCCCGGTCGCTCTCTTTATAAGCAGCCCGATGTCGCCTTGCTCAACGATAAGCAGTGGCGATATGTCCAGAGGCGTTATCACATAAGCCCAAGAGAGCTTGAGGTTGCAAAACTCATTTGCAGGGGCTACGTCAATGGCGACATCGCGGCTAAGCTTGACGTCAAGCCGGGAACGGTAAAAACCCACATAAAAAGTATTTTTGGCAAGACACACGCTAGAAATAAAATCACATTGCTCTTAAGATTTATGGAGGATGTAAACGAATTCTTCAGTGAATCTGTCCGTACTTCTTCTGTCCCCATTGTAGACGGAAAAAACCCAACTAAAAAAACACCTGCCTCCGGCGAAATGCTTAAAAATTACTAATTTGTTCTCCCCTCAATAGCACACTCAAAAAAATTCATCTCTTTCCTCATTTTTTTTCACAATTAAATCTCTTCCTCGCGTAACTGTTAGAACCTTCACAACCGGATTTTCTACCACTTATGGTATATCCCATAGGTAGTGCCAGCGAAATTAATTTAAAAATTCTCTGCATTTTTACGTTGACGTTTAATTACTATGTTGGTATAAAATTAACATCACTTTCCTATGAGGATGGGGTAGTTACCATGCAAGGATGCAATCTGCAATCTGAAGGTTCTTTTCGACAACGAAGTCCCCCATAAGGAGACGGAGTGGTGGCATCAGGAAAAAGGAATAAGTGGTTGGCTGTGTTGCTGCCGTTGCTTGTTGTGACGGTAGTAAGTGCCGCGCCAACGGTTGACAATTGCAGCAGCAGTCTTGTTGCTTCTGCTGTGTCCCCCACTTCAAATGCGCATATCCCTGTTGTGGCCGACGCTGCTTTTGCCACAGAATTCGGCGATTCTCATTTGGCCCAGGCCGCCGCTGAATTTCTCAAGCCCCCGCCCGCTTTTACGGACTCGCCGGCTGCGCCGGTTGGTGTAAAGACTTTACCTGCCGTGCCCGGAGCGCTCTTAATGGGTTTAACCGGATTCCTTTGTGTTTCATTAGTTAAGGACCGCAGGTTCTGGCTGGCAGCTCTGGCCGGCCTGTTATGGGTAGGCCAGGCCGGAATTCAAGCCGTACCTCAGTTGGCTGTACGCATTAGCCACAAAAATCATATCGAGCAGATGCTCGATACACAGCTTACTTATCCATATTACCTTGAAAATTCTCGTTTGCGTAGTGACGTTGATGGCACGCGGTACATAGGCCTGCTCCGTCATTTAGCTGGAATACCGGACGGCACAATGTCATTTGTGCACCGTATCAGCGTGGGAGATAAACTCCATCAGAAGCGCAATACGCAATACGCAATACGCAATACGAATGAAGCACCTCA
>CAYVIT010000099.1:3129-11912 GCA_964451425.1 uncultured Pirellulales bacterium | reverse complement strand
TTACCACTTGAGGACCGCGCCTGTGTCGGCGCTGGTTGCCATCGAGGCGTACTTTGCGAGGCAGCCCTTGGTTATTTTTGGTTTTGGCGGCTTCCACGCCTTTTTGCGCTCGGCCAATTCCTCATCAGATACCTTTACGTTTATCTTATTGTTCGGGATGTCAATTTCTATTATGTCACCGTCTTTTAACAAACCGATGGGCCCGCCTACCGCCGCCTCCGGACTTATATGTCCGATGCAGGCCCCCCTCGTTCCGCCGCTGAATCTGCCATCCGTAATCAGGGCAACAGACTCACCTAATCCCGCACCCATAATGTAACTTGTCGGGCTTAGCATTTCCTGCATACCCGGCCCGCCCTTGGGGCCTTCATAGCGAATAACAACAACATCATTTTCTTTAACCTTGCCGGCCAAAATACCCTCGCAGGCATCCTCCTGGCTCTCGAAAATAACGGCCGGCCCGCTGTGAGTTAGCATCGCTTCTGTAACCCCGGCTGACTTGACCACGCTGCCCTTGGGCGCCAGATTGCCAGTAAGAATAACCAGGCCGCCCGTCACCGAATATGCATTATCGAGTGGACGGATGACCTCCTGATTTTTAATCTCGGCATCGGCTACATTCTCGCCCAGCGTCTTACCGGTCACCGTCAGACAGTCTGTGTTTAGCAGGTTCGGGGTCTTGCTGATTTCTTTCAGTATCGCGCTTATACCGCCTGCCGCATCAACGTCCTCTAAGTGAAATTTGCTCGATGGTGACACCTTACAGATATTGGGACATTTCGTACTTATTTCATTTATTCTTTCGAGGTCGTATTTGATACCGGCCTCACTGGCCACCGCCAACGTGTGAAGGACCGTATTTGTCGACCCGCCCATCGCCATATCAAGAGCAAGGGCATTATCAATTGACTTCTGGCTGATTATATCGAGCGGCTTGATATCTTTTTCAATCAGCGACATAATCTGCCTGCCCGCTGCCTTGTAAAGTTGTTCTCGCTTAGGATTAACGGCCAGGATTGTCCCATTACCCGGCAGTGCCATCCCAATCGCCTCGCACAGGCAGTTCATCGAGTTGGCCGTAAACATCCCCGAACAGCTTCCCTGCCCCGGACACCCCACGCGTTCAAGCTCTTTCAACTGTTCTTCGTCAATCTTATCGACGTTGAATTCGGCAACGCCTTCGAATACGCTGATAAGGTCGACTATCTTGCCATCCTTTGTCTTACCGGCCGCCATAGGCCCGCCCGACACAAAAATCGTCGGGATATTAAGCCGAACCGCCGCCATTAACATACCCGGTATGATTTTGTCGCAGTTCGGAATACAAACCAGGCCGTCAAAACAATGCGCCCTTGCCATCGTCTCAACCGAATCGGCGATAATCTCCCGCGATGCCAGGGAATATTTCATCCCCGTATGGCCCATGGCAATACCGTCGCAGACCGCGATGGTATTAAATTCAAAAGCCGTTCCACCCGCTTCCCGTACCGCCTCCTTGACAACCCGGCCTACTTTGTCCAGGTGGACATGGCCCGGCACTATCTCGCAGAAGCTGTTGGCAATGCCGATGAACGGCTTGTTAATATCGTCGTCTCCGAGCCCGCACGCATGGAGCAGCGCCCGGTGCGGTGCCCGCTGAAATCCTTTTTTAACCGTATCACTTTTCATAATTCGCCCTTTTTATAAATGGTTCACAAACTAATCTTAGAGTCCAAACCTGGCATTGTAGCCGATTACCCAGGATAAATAAACCACGATTTCCAATAAACAAATGTGTATCCCTGTTCGGTTGTGTTGATGAGACTCTTTTCGAACATTCTGCCCAGTCTGTCCGGAAAATTCGAACCTCTGGAGGAAATGGCAGTCGATGGCACGAATCGATTAGCCCGAATCCCTGCAAAAGCAGGGACCCAGACGTTTTCGCCGCTGCATGTCGTAGCTTGTGCCCGCGTATTCATGTATAGTGCGATTTTTCGCACCAATGAACTGCTTTCATTTTAATGGCCAGCCGGGTGGGCATAGCTGCAGCCAGAGGTCGGCGATAGTAGAGTAATCCTTGAAGTTTACATCGTTGCTGCTGTCAAAGTCAGCATTTAATCCGAGGCCGGTTTGCAGCCATAGGTCGCAGAACCTTCCCAAATCGTCAAAATCAACGACACAACTTGTGACCCAGGACGTTTGAACTTTATATGCAACAGGGTTTGTGGATGCCAAATGAATCCAGCCAATGTTTTGGCCCCAGGCCCAACCGGCGAAGTTACCATTGTGATCGATGGTGACGCCATAGTGATTTGGGTCGCCGGGGACTTTTGGATTGAAGTTAATCCAACCGACGTTTTCGCTCCAGGCATAACCTGATAGGAGTCCTGTTCCATCGTTTGTAACACCGCCGAAATTCGGGTCAAGATTTATCCAGCCGATGTTCGCGGCCCAGGCGCAGCCTGTAAGTGCCTTATCGGTAACGGTGACTCCCGGTCCCTGATTGGGCTCAAAGTTCAACCAGCCGACGTTTTCACCATACGCGTAATGCGAGCCATCGTTATAGGGGTCGATGTTCTCTGCCATCGCAACAGGTGTGAATAATGCAAGCAAGCATGTCAGAAGTATTGTATTTGTCTGCCTCACCAATACTTTCCTCGCTATTGAGCTATACCGCCGAACCGCTGACCGCTGGGCCGAGAAGCCACAGTACAGGTAAACTTGAGTTGCTTTCGGTTCTTATTTCGGGGTTTGGGTCATGAAATCAAAACCTGTGTTCACCTCAACTTCAGTGGGCGCCCCGTTAGAATCCAAAACTGTATACGTCCATTCAATCTTAGCGTAATTAAAGCTAATATCCTCCTGTGGTCTGTCTGAGCCTCCTGTGCTGGTGGGACTTGGTGAGCCACTGCCTGGGGCGGTCACAGAGGTGACAATTACATTTTCCATTTTGAACTGCATGTACTGTCCCCTCTCGCCGGTCGGCTCAACGAGATTAAGGGTCACATAGGGATAATGTTCGCCCTTGCAGCAGGCCAGGTATAGTAACGGCGATGACTTGTCCATCCACTTTGTTACAACAAAATCCTTGGCCTCGGCATCCGTAATAGTACCACCACCACCAGACGAGCTCGGACCAGAGACGCCCCAATTCCAGCTCAGGACGTCAATCCAATCCTTGTGCTTGTCATCGATACTCTCGCCGTCAACACCTTCGATTTTCAAATACATGTCGAAGGCCCGAACTTCCTGGTCGGGGGGTGAGGTGACAGCGCCGTAAATCTCCTCAAGTGTGTGCATCGTGGGTCCGGGTGGGGCATTTGGTTCAAGATTACCGCTACCGGCAGTGAAGGCTATTAATACCAGCGCAGTAGAAACCAAGACGGCTGTTATGATTTTTGCTTTAACTGCTTTCTCTTTCATGTCTAAACCTTCCGTGATAGAAATTCACGTCGGCAAGACGCGCAATTCACTACAGATGTAACGTCGAGGTGAAGCTCGTACACCTCTGCCTGCAAACATTGCTTATACAATTCTAATATAGTAATTATCGACACTTTCTTTAGGTAAGTCAAGAAAAAAACTCAAAGACAGGTTTTTACGAGGATTTTTGGCGGTATTCTCGGACTTTTTTCGTCCATATCAGATGCGGTGCGAGCGAGTTTTGCCGGAAATTGTGCTGATTTTGCCGGTTTTTGGCCTTGAATTGCCGTTTAGGGACCTTCCATAAAGAATTATTTGGATTTTTCCTGGTATGTTTTGAATTTTTTCAATCCAAGCTGCGGACGCAATTCACTGGTGCTTTTTTTTCGCTGGCCTTGCCTACTGTCAGTATATATTATGTGTTCTATGAAAACCGCGGGAAGGAATGACAAAAAGCCGGACGTCCTTGCTCTGCTGGTTCCGAGTGCCACTGTATTTGTATCGAGTTTTTGTATTATGGTTCTCGAAATCGTTGCTGCAAGGCTTATTGCAAGGCACCTCGGCTCATCTCTGTACACATGGACCGCGGTGATAGGCATAGTGCTGGCAGGAATCTCTTTTGGCAATTACCTTGGTGGCAGAATTGCAGACAGGTTCCAGGCTCGAAAGGCGTTAGGAATCCTCTTCTTAGCATCTTCCGGAACCTGTGTTCTTGTTGTACTCCTGAACAATCTTATTGGTGAGTGGGTTTTGTTATATCACCTGAGCTGGCCGGCGCGCGTGTTTACGCATGTTTTTTCGGTTTTCATCGTACCGTCTACAATGCTTGGGACAATAAGCCCGGTAGTGGCCAAGATGGCCCTTGACCGAGGACTTTCGACAGGCAGGACAGTGGGCAATATCTATGCCTGGGGCGCCGTTGGGAGTATTGCCGGTACGTTTGCAGCAGGGTACTATCTAATAGCTCTGATGGGAAGCATCATGATTGTCTGGATAGTCGGAGGTGTGCTGCTGCTGATGGGATTATTTTACTGTGTCCGGCTATGGCCTGTTTGCCTGTGGGCGGTTGTGTTTGTATCTATAATGGCGGTTGCAAATACTCCTGTTAATTGGTGCCGAGCGACCGGGGCTGCGCTGGCTCTGCGCGAAAAACCGAATCCTCAACTGATCTATGAAAAGGAAACAGCCTATAGCTATGTCACTGTCAGACGTCAGTCTACACAACCGGACAAGCGTGTCCTGATGCTCGATAAACTCGCACACAGCAAAATCGTTATGGATGACATCACCAACCTGCAATACTTTTACACGAGAATCTACGCCGCCGTAACAAGCGCTCTGAGTGCGGGCAAAGAAAAGCTTTCTATACTCGTGATTGGAGGTGGCGGATACGTTTACCCCAGATATGTAGAGAGGACATGGCCTGAAAGTCTGATAGAGGTCGTGGAAATTGACCCCGGCGTCACCGAGGCAGCAATCAAAGCTTTTGGTCTTGAGCCCCAAACCGGCATTAAAACCCTGACCATGGATGCACGAAACTACGTCGATGAGCTTTTGAAGTCAGGTGAGCGGGGAAGATATGATTTCATCTATGAAGATGCCGTCAACGATTTTTCAGTACCTTTCCAATTGATAACGGAGCAATTTAACAACAAGATTGCGAAGCTGCTTTCGGAAGATGGTGTCTATATGCTTACGCTTATTGATATTTATGACCATGGGCATTTTTTGGGGGCCGTTGTGAATACGCTCCGCCGAACATTTGCCGAGGTTTATGTATTAACGGAGAGGACCCAACCGACATCGGTCCGGAACACCTTTGTAGTCATTGCCGGTAAAAGAGAGCTCGACCTCAAGGGCCTGGGTGCTAAACACTCCGACTTCGGTAATATATGGTGCTTAGCTCCAGAGGAGGTGGAAGGTCTGACGCAGAAAGCATCAGGCATGGTCTTGACCGATGATTACGCACCTGTTGAGAACTTGCTGACATCTGTTGTCCGCCAGAGCGCAAAAGGATTCATGGCACACAGATACTTCCAACAAGCAGAACAATTCGCACAAAAGGGCCAGTTGGAGAAAAGTATTACTTGTTACAAAAAAGCTGCACAAGCAAAACGGGAGCTGGCAATAGACGCCTACGGTGAAATTGGCCTTTTGTACGCCCGGTATGCTGAGCACTCCAAGGCCGCAGAAGCCTTCAATAAAGCCATCGAGTATCACGAACAGACAGATCGCAGACGCAACATCGCGAGTATACACTTTAACCTTGGCTTGTCACTTCAGAACCTCGGTGAGAACGAAAACGCACAAAAGCATCTTCATAAGGCCGTTGAAGACTTTCGCACGGCTCTAAAGGTATATCCAAACTTGAGCGAATTGCACGCGAAGCTGGCCAATGCGCTCATCGGTATCAATGACATCGAAGGTGCAGTCAAGGCCTTTGGCAGAGCCATTGAACTCAGCCCGGATGCAGTAACACACTATACTAATCTTATCGATTTGCTTGAATCGAGAAAGCAGTACGATGAGGCAATTGATATATTAGATAAGCTCATCAAGCGTATGCAAAGTATCGGAAGCACAAAAGGTGTCGAAAAGTTGCGTGAGTATCGTGAACTTATGGAATTCAGAAAATGGAAGGCTTCTAAAACGGAACCCTAATTAGTATGTCTATTCGCTTATCGCAAATAGCTTGTCGCAAATCATAAAAGCAATTTGCAATTTGCGATGAGCGATTTGCCTCAAGTGCTGTGCCATCTGACAAACAACAGAATGGACAGAACGGAGTAGCACAACAAAGGCGTCTCGCAGGTTTTTTTTATCCGGCAATAACAAGTCGGCTTTACAAATGGGGCATTCTCAATGCCCCTATGGACGTAGGCAATAACCTGCGACAAAGCTGGCTTTACAAGCAGGTTTCGCCAAGAACACCAAGCTGGCAAATAGAAATTCTGTTTTTATTCGTGTCGATTCGTGGCTAATAAATTCTGTTATCCTGTCTAAAATCCTGCCCGAAGGGCCTCCTCTGGCGAGATATGATTCACAAAATACCAGAACAATCAAAATTTGGTTGTCTATGTCGATACAATAGGTATAATTACAGCTTAATTGGGCCGCCATTTTGAGATGTGCTTATATTGGGCAAAATGGGGCCGCCGGTAGATGTAAAATTGAATGTTTAGGGAGACTAAATAATGGTATCAAAAAAGATTGTCAGTTGGCTACTAATCCTGGTAATGTGTTCGCTGCTTATCAATGCAGGCTGCGCTCCACCCGCCGAAGATACGACCAAACTGCAGGTCCCGCCCGAAGAAAAGCCTAAGATAGTAGTAGAAGAGGAAAAGCCCAAGGTCGTGGTAGAAGAAGAAAAGCTGGCTATCGAGCTGGCACTGAAGTTCACTGCACAGGATTCAACAACTTATAAATGCACTCAGGAAGCGCGCCGGAGCATTCAATGGGAAGGGCCCTCGTTAAACGACGCCGCTTTCAAGGGCGGAATGACCAGCAGCAAAATCGAAATGACCTTCACCCAGCAAATACAAAGCACCGACGACAAAGGCAATGCCGTCGCTAAAATTACAATCAAAAGCTTCGGGTATCTCTCTGTAATCAGAGACAATCCGGTCATGGACTTCGACAGCACCAGAGAAAAAGACCAAAACAACACCCTCGCAAAACTAATCGGTCAAAGTTATACGATAGAAATTACACCTGCAGGCCTGGTTTCAAAGGTCATCGACGCAAATCAGCCGAAGGATGCGGTCAAAGGAACCACCTCAACCAACAAAATGGCTTTAGCGCTGTTCTCGCCGGATGCAATCAAGGAACGCCATTCAATCCCGGCGATGCCCGCTGCGGACAGAGCCAAATTACGAACAGGTGACAACTGGAACTCGATAAAGAGCTTTTCTTTCGGCTTGATGGGCTCCCGGTCATACGAAAGGGTTTATACATTAAAAGAAGTCAAAGACACGGGAAGCAGCCGGATTGCCGTCGTCCAGATGAAGGCCGTACCCACAACAGAAATGGCAGAGAAACTGCACAAGGAACAGACGATAGGTGACTTTTCAAAAATGTTTGAAAATACCGATACATATACCGGCCAGCTAAACCTGGATCTGACCGCCGGCAAAGTGGAAAATTGTCTTGAAACACTACATTCGGAATGGATCGCTATTGAACCCGCGGTCGGCCAAGAAGAGGAAAAAGAGCCCGCTGTATTGACAATGACCGCCACTCGTATCTACAGCCTCGAAAAAATCGACTAAACACTGTTTATGGTTCTGTGTTCGTAGCTCGTTGTCTATCAACTTGTTACTACCGACCATGAACTCATTGTAAAGGAGTAAAATTGAGAACCACGCTGACCATTTTCATCGCAGTCGTCCTTGCTGTTCTTGCAGGATGTGAAAACGCCGACAAGCAAAAAGAGCCGATAGGCATTAAACCGGAGCCGTTAAAAGAGGGTGCGGAACTGTTAACCGTAGATTTCAAAGAGGGCCAAAGCCTGCGATACGAGTTTGTTTCCAAAAGAGATATTATTATGGACTGGGAACCGAAAAAAAGCAGGACAGGGACGGGCAAGGGTACTGTCGACAAATCCAACGAGTCAATGGAAATGGTCGTCACCTACACGCCGATTGAAGTAAATCCCTATGGGCTTACAACAATCAAGGCAACCATCGAATCCGTAAAAGCCATTCGCAGTAAACGAGCCGGCGGACGAGTTACACCAAGAGACGCCGTAGAGAACCTGAAAGGCAAAACCTTCACCCTGAAAGTCAATGCTCAGGGAAAGATAGAAGATTATTCCCAGCTGGATGAATTAATCCGACAAATCGGCGAAAAGGCGTTCCGCAAAGGCAGCAGGTTAGGACGAATCAAAGAGCCGGACATGATAGCGGACTTTATCTCAAGCCAATGGTTTCTCTGGGATGCCGTCTCAAGTATAGAAAAACCTGCCGAAGGTGTATCCGTAGGGCAGAGCTGGAGCTCCAGGCTCTCGGTGCCTACCCCGATGGTGATGCGAAAGGCAAGGGATGTCACTTACAAATTTGATAGAATCTGGGACAATGTAAAAGGCCGGCTCGCCGTCATAAGCAGCACCTATTCGCTGGCCGATTCCGTGCCGTCCGGCTGGCCGGTGCCGTATACCGGCAGATTCCGAATGAGCGGTACTTTCGGTTTCTTCAGAGGCTACAATATTCTGAGTTTGGCAGGCCGGGGCGATGAGCTGTTCAACATCGATAAGGGACAAACAGAGAGATACAGCCAGCAGTACGAGATGCGGTTGGATGCCGTTCTGCCGGGGCCTCTGGGGCCGAGTCCAAGAATAACTATCAAACAAAAATTGACAATGCAGCTTCTCAAATGATTGGTAA
>CAYVIT010000099.1:0-3029 GCA_964451425.1 uncultured Pirellulales bacterium | reverse complement strand
GGTAATTGGTCCGGAAGGGCCGGCTTTAACCAATTACCACAAAGCAGCGGAGGTAACTGCGATTGGAACATAAAAATCTATGGGCGCCGTGGCGTATCAACTATATCCAGAACCTCGACAAAGGTAACGGCTGCTTTATCTGCGAAGCCCACAAAAATCCCAGCGATGATGATAAAAATTCTGTGCTGTGGCGCACGGACAAAAGCATCGTAATATTAAATCGCTTCCCCTACAACAACGGCCATTTGCTGATATCGCCGGCCAGGCACATTCCCGACCTCGAAACGACAAGCGACGACGAGCTGCTGGAGCTGATGAAGCTTCTCCGGGAATGCCAAAAGGCCCTGTCGCTGGCGATAGCGCCTCACGGTTTTAATATCGGGATAAACTTCGGCCGATGTGCCGGGGCGGGCCTGCCCGGCCATCTCCACATCCATCTTGTCCCGCGATGGGACGGCGACACAAATTTTATGACCGTGTGCAGCGATACCGACGTCATCAGCCAAAGTATGACCGAGCTTCTTGAACTATTGAAAAAAATAAGCAAGGAACACAACCTGCCCGGCCTGTAAAAAAGTAAATGAGCAGATGCGTGAACAAGCGAAGGCATTTACGCATACACCCATATACGCATACACGCATCAACAGGATATAAGATATGTCCGACGAACTTGCCGGTTACGCCGTTACGGAAAAGCAAAACAGGGGCAGAAAGTTCAAAGAAAAACCGCACCCCTACCGCTCCGATTTCGAACGCGACCGCGACCGTATAATCCACTGCTCGGCGTTCCGCCGGCTCGAAGGCAAAACACAGGTCTTTACGCCCGGGCTCGACGACCATTACCGCACCCGCCTGACCCACAGCATAGAGGTCGCCCAGCTTGGAAGGACCATCGCCAAAGAGCTTCGGCTAAATATCACCCTGACCGAGGCGATATGCCTTGCACACGATTTGGGCCACCCGCCCTTCGGACACGCCGGCGAAAAAGCCCTCAACGACTTGACAGCCGATATAGGCGGATTCGAGCATAACCGGCAAACCGTGCGGGTGGTGGAGCTGCTCGAACATCCCTACCCGGATTTCCCCGGCCTGAACCTGATGTACGAGACCCGGCTCGGATTAGCCAAACATGAAACGCCCTACGACAAGCCACAGGAAGCCTTGCGGCGCTGCTCGCTGGAAGGACAGGTGACCGACATCGCCGACCGCATCGCCTATAACTGCCATGACCTTGAAGACGGTATGCGGGCGGGCATTATCAACGGCGGGCAATTAAAAAACATCCAAATCTTCACAGAGACGCAAAGCAGGTTAAAGGCAATCGAGGATAAAACCATCCGCAATACAAGAACAGCAAAATCAATTATCGACAGGCTTGTCAGCGATTGTATCGATACAAGTAAGGCAGCAATCGCAAAGGCAGGTATAAAAACGGTTGACGATGTTTATGCAAAAAGCGAAAACTTGATTGTCCTTTCAGCCGGCAGCGACTCCGAGCTTGCGGAACTGGAAGAATTTTTGCTGCACAATTTTTATATGAATAAATCGCTGCTTCAAACATCAGGCAAAGTTCAAATCTGGCTCGGCCGGCTTTTCGAAAGACTATGTCAACAGCCGGCCCTTATGCCCGGCTACTTCCAGCGACTGGCAGATAAAGAAGGCCTTCAACGCACGGTATGCGATTACATCGCGGGTATGACAGATAGGTTCTGCCAAAAACTGCTTGAAGAAGTTTAACCGCGGAGAACACAGAGAAATATTTAGCCTGCCGTTCTTGTCCGCCGTAGTTTTAACGAAGGCGGATCGCGGCAGGTTTTATATGTTCGCGAATTGGCACAAAAGACACATAAGGATAATTAACCACGAATTCACACTAATTGACACAAAAGGCACGTAGAAAATAGATAAAATGATTAATGCGTTGATGCAAGATACGACGATGTCATTGCGAGCAAATAATTACGTGCCTATAAGGCAGCGCGGATTATTTCAATTCATGTTCAAGGTTAATCAAGTAATGCCAAGGACAATCCTTTGTCTCCTTATGACGTTCTTGTGATACAGTTAATTGATTCTTTAAAATCGATATACTAACCATGCTTATTGCACTTAATATACCTGCCGGACCACCTGCAATTTCTCCTATGGCAATACCAAACAAACATGGCCACACTATGTTTAGTGATGATGTAAAATTCCTTATTCCAATTTCATTTAATGTTTTTCGATGGTCCTTTATCGCTTGCTGTATTTCCTTTTTCTGCTCATTAAAATAATCAGACAAGGCATTAGAATCATCTAATTCTTGTGCCGTTCTGCGAATTTCCTCTACCGCTCTACGAAATCTTTTCCTCTCATCGTTTCTTTGATGGCGAAATCTTAGAATATCATCGAATGACAAATTCGTTAATTGTTCAGAAGAAGGAAAATCTATGTCCAGTTGCATAAGAAAATTATCCTGCTGTTTTTCCGTTGGGATAATGTCATCAGACCATAGAATGTACTGGCCTAATTCCGACAATCCGGGGATGTCGGTTAGCATGGGAGCGTGAATTTTGTTACTCATTTCAGTAGCGAGGAACATTAAATACAGTGCTGTAATATATGGCTGAGCGTGATAAAATTTACTAATCCCTCCTTCAAAATGTCCTAATTGAATCTTATGGCCCATTTGTCGAAATATCTCTTCGCAAAATTTATCTCTATGGATAGTGACGTCTTTTAATTCTGGAAATCTTTCATCAAGATAACTTCTTACTTTTTTGTCCAATTCACCTTGATTATAGCAGTACTTCTTTATTTTCTTAACAAATGCAACACTTGCACCAACATAGTATGGTTTAGGATTAGTTGCTATAATAACTCCTTGATCAGACAGATATTTAATCTCATCATTAAAATAATGTTTCTCCGGTGCAATGCATCTAATAGAATCCCAATACAACAATGCACATTTCAACCACTCAATGTCTTGAACATTGATAAATGGATAATAAAGTGCGATGCCAAAATTATTTGAATTATCTTT
>CAYVIT010000098.1:9510-11920 GCA_964451425.1 uncultured Pirellulales bacterium | reverse complement strand
CAAAGTTAAAAAGTAAAACTACAGTTAAAAATTTAAAATTTCATACATCTAAGGCCCGTGGGATACTCAGTTCTCTTTTTCACGTTCTTCAACGGCGTCAAGCAGTCCATCAATAGTATGCTCGGCGGCCTGTGCGTCAATCCTGACACCAAGTTTTTCCAATTGCGCAGAAGTTACCGGGCCAATCGAGGCAACCTTAACGTTACCTGATTTTACTACATCGGGCTTGATTTGTTCAAAAAATGCGCGAACACATGAAGGACTCGTGAATGTAAGCCAATCAATCAAGCCTTTGGTTATTTTTTCCGTGAGCCAGTCGCAATCGCCTTTTTCTGTTACCGTGGTATAAACAGGGACATTGTCAACATCGGCCCCGGCCTGCTGCAGGATGTCAATAAGCTCGTTGGAGGCAAGCTGGGAACGTAAAAGCAAAACCTTACTGCTTTGCAAATTTGTGTGGCTGATTAACTGATTACCAAGCTCTTTGCCGGTAAAAACGGTTGGGACGAAATCGGGGCTTATTCCGAAATCGGCTAATTTGGCTGCGGTTTGAGTGCCGATAGCAGCAATTTTTGCAGAGGCAAAGACACGAGCATCTTTAGAAAGGCTCTGCAGATAATCGAAGAAAATGCGGACGCCATTCGGGCTGGTAAAGATTATCCAATCGTATTCGTTGAATTTTGTAAGCGCCTGCAAGAACCTGTTTGTTTGTGTCAATTGCTCTATCTTTATCGTATCAAATTTTATTGGATTACCCCCCTGCCTAATAATCTTATCAGCAAAGACAGCATTGCCATGACGGTCACGGGTTACAAGAATGGTTTTTCCGAACAAGGGCTTTTTCATAAACCAGTTCAGGCTTGTGTTACCGGCTGCAGCAGGGCCAATGACTACTATTGCCGGGGGTTCGACTTTTTCCTGCTTGCATTTATTGGCTATTAAATTGAGCGGAGCCTTTGTTATTGTTTGAGTGGGCAAGGTAGCATCAGCGATTACGGCTGCGGGCGTTTCTTCATTTATACCGTTTTGTATGAGCCGGCCAACAATAAAATCGAGATTGCCCATAGCCATATAGAAGACAATGGTGCCGGGTAATTTGGCCAGAAGTAACCAGTCAATATTGCTTTCGGTTTTTCCCTCTGCCTCATGGCCCGTGACAAAAACGACCTGTGAGCTGTAGTCTCTGTCGGTGAGCATAACGCCTGTGTATTCGCTGGCGGCGATTGCGGCGGTTATGCCGGGGACAATTTCGAAATCGATCCCCGCTTCAGCAAGAATCCTGGCCTCTTCAGCCCCCCTTCCGAAGATGCAGGGGTCGCCACCCTTCAAGCGGACTACCGTTCTTCGGGTGGAAGCCTTTTCGACAAGGAGCTTGTTGATTTCTTCCTGCTTACATGAACCGCTGCCAATGCGTTTTGGGACGTGTATAATTTCTGCATCCGGCCGGGCATAGCTTAATAAAGCCGGGTTGGCCAGCTTATCGTAAATTACGCAGTCGGCGGATTTGAGGACCTCGGCACCGCGAACGGTGATTAAATCCGCCCTTCCGGGGCCGGCACCAACGAGATAGACCATGGCCTTTTTCTTTTGTCTCTCAACAGTCATACTTGATGCTAGATCCCCGATACCCGAAAAGAATAAACACGTTAAATCCGAAATCCTAAACTCTAAATCCTAAACAAATTCAAATTTTCAAATTACCAAATGCTCCAAACAGGTAAAATCCCCAGCAGTGCTGGGGGTTAAAAGTTTAACAATGATACCAAATATGTGTTGAAATTGCGACTTTTTTCGGGGTGGGATTTTGGGGTGGCGTGATAATTGACTATTTTAATTTGAGATTGCCGCGTCGCTTCGCTCCTCGCAATGACATGTATTGTCATTTTTCCAGGTCTTGGAGGATTTTTTTTCCGCCGGAGGCGAGGAGGTCGTTTGCGAGCTTTTCAGCGAGGTGTTCGGCGTCTTCGAGCGGGCCTGTGATTTGTCGCCTGATGAAATTGGTGCCATCCAGATTCGAAATAAAAGCGGTGATTTCTATTTTATCCGCCGTAATCTTCGCAAAGGCCCCTACCGGAGCGTGACAGCCGCACTGCATCGTCGTTAGAATCTTTCTTTCCGCAAAGGTTACAGTCCTTAGTTTTTCATCATCTATCGAAGCTATGAGACTGCTTGTCCGACTATCATCAGTTCTTGTCTGTACGGCAAGTGCACCCTGAGCGGGGGCGGGAATAAATTGGGCAGGGTCAAAAGAGAAAGAGATTTTGTCGGACAGGCCGAGTCTTTCTATTCCTGCGTGGGCCAAAATAACCGCGTCAAATTTTCCTTCCCGCAGTCTTCTTATCCGTGTTAAGACGTTACCTCTAACAGCGGTCGGTACCAAGTCGGGCCTTAAGTGCTTTAGCTGAGCGGC
>CAYVIT010000098.1:0-9410 GCA_964451425.1 uncultured Pirellulales bacterium | reverse complement strand
AGCGGTGCGCCTGTCGCGGTCGCCTGCGGTAGTTATCTCTTTAATTTCGAGCTGTATATCGGGATGGACTTCTTTGAGCAGGGAGCAGACGATTTCGGTTTGGGCGACGGCAAGTTTGCCGGCACGGGTTGCAACAGTAAGGGCTTTCATCGTCAGCCGGGCTCGTCTTCCGAAAGGAACATTTTGTTTATGAGGTCGGCGGCCTGAAGCTGGTCTGTTGTAGGCTCACCGTTGCCGCCCTCTTTGATGTATGCGATTGGGCCGTGCAGGACTTTCCTGACTAACGATTCTGCAAAAGACTTCAATTTATCGCTGTTTTCATCGCCGAAGTCCTTGGCGTAACGTCTTGCTTCGGCGTGAGCAAGCTCAATGCCTTTTTTAGTCAGCCTTGAAATGGCAGGCACGATATCCAGCGAGTCGTACCAGGCGGTGAATTTGTCGGCAAATTCGGTGACAATTGCACGGGCCTTAGGGATTTCACTGCTGCGTTTTTCCCTGTTAATGTTTATTTGCTCGTCCAGGTCGTCGATATTGACGAGGGTAACACATTCAAATTGGCCGATATCCGAGTCTATGTCCCTGGGCACAGCAATATCTATTATCAGCAGGGGTTTGTCTCTTTTAACCAAAATGTCTTTAACCATTTCGCGCGTTACAACAGGCTGTGCAGCAGCAGTGGAGCTGATGAGCAAATCGACATCAGGTAAAGCATCAGGTATGTCATCGAGGGCAATGGCGTCGCCCGTTTTGAGGTGAGAGGCCAAGGCCTGCGCTTTTTGCTTATCCCTGTTTGCAATAATAAGATGGGGCAGCCGGGCTTTTAGCAGATACCTTGCCACGAGCTCGGCATTTTCGCCGGCGCCTATGAGCATTGCAGTGCCAGCGGACAAACCGATTTTGCTTTTTGCTAATTCGACGGCGGCCAAGCCTACGGAGACGGCACCACAATTGATATGAGTGTGTGTGCGGACCGCTTTGCCTGCCCGAAAGGCACTGTGAAAGAGGCGATGAAATATGAGCCTGCTCATTCGGCAATCAATCGACATCGTATAAGCAGCTTTTACCTGTGACAAAATCTGATTTTCACCAAGCATCTGGGAATCAAGGCCGGCGGCAACTTCAAACAGATGCTGAACGACATCCCTGCCGGTTTTTGTCCCGCTATTTTCGGCCCAGATGTCGGCGGCATCGGGCTGAACCTGTTGAATAAGCTTTGACAAAAAAGCATCACAATCGAAACTTTTTTCAGTATAGAGGTAAAACTCAAGGCGATTGCAGGTTTCAAGTATAGCGGCCTCCGAAACGGCCTTTTCTGCGTGCATTTTTTCGAGCATAAAACGCTTTTGGTCGTCGTTAAAGGCAACCTTTTCGCGCAGGTGCACAGGGCAATTATGATACGTTATGTTATTTACAACCAGTTTCATTTGTATAGTTTCTATATTCAATATATCGTAATTACAACAAATTGTAATCAAGGCGATTATAAATATCAAGTGCAAAGAAACAATAGATGGAATTTGCGCCGACTGCCGGCTCTTATATGACAATGGCATCAGGCTGCGGCAAATATGCTTGTAAATAACCGTTTTTCTGTCATAATCTCTGCTTTACAAAGTGGATGCTCTACGTGTCATAGAAATACCACGTGAACAGATTAACAGGGTTTGATTTGCCAATTGTCGCAGCTGGAGAACTAATGAGCAGGTTTAGAAAGGTGATAATGTGGGCCGGCCTGGCGCTGATTATCCTGCTAATCGCGCTTTCTATCTACGGAGCATTTATCGGCGCCGAGCGTGCGCAAAAGCTTGTCAATACACTGCCGGCAGCGGTCTACTGGTCAGCTTTCATATTTATACTTACAGCAGGGCTCGCAGTATTCAAGCGACTTATTCGTGTGCCCGCCCTTTCCCTGATACACTGCGGGTGCATCCTTACACTGGCAGGAGCTATGTGGGGCTCTGAGGCCGGGCATAAGATGCAGAGTCAGCTCTTTGGAATCGATAAAATCCCAACAGGACAAATGGCAATTTATGAGGGAGAGACCGAAAATCATGTCGCTGTGGAAGACGTGGAACAAATCAAGGAACTTCCCTTTTCAATAAAGCTTAAAGACTTTAGATTAGAATATTACAAGCCGGAGTATCTGCAGGTACGAAGCCGTGACGGCGAAGGCTGGAAAGTCCCGGTTGAAGTGGGTACTGAATTTTCTCTTGGCGAAGACTTCGGCACAGTGACTATTCTAAGAGCATTCGAGAATTTCAAGATAAGAATCGAAGGAGAGCAAAGAATAATTACCGAT
Organism: uncultured Pirellulales bacterium; assembly: GCA_964451425.1. GTDB lineage: Bacteria > Planctomycetota > Phycisphaerae > Sedimentisphaerales > Anaerobacaceae > CS2-K091. Next base: position 7,111 of record CAYVIT010000098.1, on the reverse strand, counting down.
GATCCAGCCTCGGGCCACAATCCTGCTCTGGAGGTCCGGATTAAAAGCCCTGCAGGTGACAAGGAGACCAGATATGTCTTTGAGCGTTTTCCGGGACATACGCACGCTGAAGATGAGCTTCTGCTTAGCTACCGCAGAGTCATTCGTGATTACGTTAGTGAGCTGGAGATAATTAAGGACGGAAAGGTCGTCGCAGAGAAGAACATCGAAGTGAACCATCCCCTTTACTACGGTGGATACCATTTTTATCAACATTCTTACAATGCCGAGGCCGGGCAATACACAATTCTTATGGTTACATCCGATACGGGCCTTGGCCTTGTCTATGCGGGATACGCAATGCTGTGTGTCGGGGTATTCTGGCAACTCTGGGTAAGAAACATCTTTGCACGAAAAAAGAAAATAAAATAAATGGAAATTAAATATACAGTTCAGGGGCTGCTGATTTACATTGCTATGGGCGCATACCTTCTTGCGTTCGTGACGACTTTACTGCGGCATCGAAAGACCGGGCGGGTATTATATCTGTTTGGATTCATAGTTGCTGTTCTGAGTTTTGGTTATCGCTGGTACGATGTGGGACACGTTCCGCTGCAAAATCTGTTCGAGGTTTTTCTGTGCCTTGGTATGATTTATCCCGTAACTCTTTTCTGCTATCGTTTCCTTCGAGTAGGCGGTTTATGCGGCGATATGCTTATAGGAGCGATAGTTCTATTGCCGGCAGGATTTGTCTTTAACGCGGAGCCGCAGCGACTGCCGCCGGCCCTGCAGTGCTGGCTTTTTGTGCCTCACGTTGCTGTTTATGCAATATCATATATTTTTATGGCCAAAGCGACTTTCCAGGCCATTTGCGAACTGGCCGGCACAAGGCACAACGGCGAGGAGAACTTGTCAGGACCTGAAGAGGGCACGTGCCGGATGATTTGTATGGGATTTCCGTTCCTGACTCTGGGGCTTGTGCTGGGCAGTTGGTGGGGGAAGGTGGCGTGGGGCGATTACTGGGGCTGGGACCCCAAAGAACTGTGGTCGCTGGCGTCGTGGCTGGTCTATGTGGGGTATTTTCATTTCCGTTATATGTTTGGTAAGAAATATCAGCATCTTAACAGCGTGTGGGCTATTGCAGGGATGACGGTTATTGTTGTAACTTTGCTGTGGGTAAACCTGTCCAGGCTGTTTGCCGGTCTGCACAGCTACGCAACGTGAAACGCGATCTTTTACGTCGTTTTAAGGCTAAATATGTTACGTCGCCGTGGCAGGCACGGCTAAACAAGCCCCAAATAAATTTAGAAAAGGAGCGGATTTATGAGAGTTTACATGCTTATCACGATAGGTTTGGCGCTGGTGTGCAACGCGGGCTGTGCATTAGGTAACCAAAAAGTCAAAAGCATGAAGGGCAGCGACAGTATAACAATTTACAACGGCATTTTGTCCGTCTGTTGTAATTTGAAGGATGGGTCGTTCACTGCAAGCCGTGGAGAGAAATTATTTATAGAAAGAGGGAACTTTCAAGAAGCAGGCGGCGTTAAGCCGGTAAATATCAGTACGATAAGAATCAAGGACAGTCTTGGCACGGGAGAAGCTATCCGGGTCAAATTTCCATCCGGATATATCTACACACTGGCGCTATACAAGAATGTGCCATTTGTCTGCGTCAAGGTACGGATGGGTAATTCAACCAATGATAATTTAGTTATCAATAAGATTTCGACGGTGAGGGCGGCGGTCGACATCGGTAAGGCAACGAAGGAGCTTCGGATATTAGGCTGTGACGGGCTGACGGACACAGATAAGAAGCGAACGAGCTATATGTTCTTGGCGATGGTTGAGCCGGCAACGCGGACGGGTGTTGTGGCCGGCTGGCTGACACACGAGCGTGCAAGCGGTATCGTTTTATCAGAACCCATCGAGTCCTCTGTGCTAATCGAGGGACGGAGTGAATATGGAAAACTTTTGATAGAGCCGGGGAAAAGTGCCGAGGGTGAAACTTTTGCCGTCGGCTATTTTGACGACGCCCTTGTCGGGCTGGAAGCATACGCTGACGCCATCGCAAAGACATACAAAATCGAATTGCCCGAAATACCATCCGGCTACTGTACGTGGTACTCCAGCCCGCATGGCGGCGCATCGGACGAAAAGTCTATGGGCGAACTGGCGGACTTCTGCGGCAAAGAGCTGCGGAAGTTCGGCTTCGAGGTGCTGCAAATCGACGACAAGTGGCAGCTCAGCAGGCGGGATTATACGAGCTACAATCCGAAGGGGCCTTATCCAAGCGGTATGAAGCCGACTGCGGAAAAGATAACAAACACCGGTCTGACGGCGGGTATATGGTTTACACCGTTCGGGTGGGATTATAAACGGCCTGTCTTCAAAGAGCACCAGGACTGGTTTGTCCATAAAGAGGACGGCTCGATTTACGCAGTACACTGGGGTGGAGACTGCCTGGATATGACGCACCCCGAGGCCATGGAATTCTTGGATGGCGTCGTCCGGCGGATTACACGCGAGTGGGGATACAAGTATATCAAGATTGACGGACTATGGGCCGGTATGGCTGTGAAGATATTGTACCCGAACCCGGATTACAGGGATGACAATCTCGGAGATGCGGTTTTTCACAATCGGGCCAAGACCAACGTTGAGGCGTACCGCGACGGGCTCAAGCTCGTTCGCGAGGCATCGGACGATGATGTCTATATACTCGGCTGCAACATCGCACAGAATATGCGGACACTGGGCGCCTCTATCGGGCGGGTGGACGGGATGCGGGTCGGCAGCGATATCGGAGCAAGATGGAGCGGAATCCTGAAAGGTGCGACGATGGGGACACGGCTGTACTTTCTGCACAACCGTGTGTGGCACAACGACCCCGACTGCCTGATGCTGCGCGACCCGCTGACGCTCGACCAGGCGCGTGCGTGGGGCTCCTGGATTGCGATAAGCGGACAACTGAATATAGCCAGCGAATGGCTGCCGGGATTGCCGGCTGATAAGCTCGACGTGGTCAAGCGTTCGATGCCGAACCACGGTTTATGCGGCCGGCCTGTGGACCTGTTCGAAAACACGCTGCCGCAGGTCTGGCACCTGAGGAGCGGGGCCGGGGGACAAAGAAAGGATGTCCTCGGTGTGTTTAACTGGGACGATAAAAAGTCCGACTCGGTGAGGATTGAGCTAAACAAGCTGAACCTTCCCGGCGGAGGGAACGGAACTTATGTCGGATTCGATTATTGGGAGGACAAGTTCGTTGCACCCTTCAGCGGTGAATTGAAAACCGAACTGCAACCAAGCTCGTGCAAAGACATCGCCATTCGTGAGATACTTAGCCGGCCTGTGCTTGTCAGCACATCGCGGCATATTACGCAAGGCATTGTGGACGTGATAGAGGAAGAATGGGACAGCCGAGCCGATACACTTTCGGGAAAATCGAGAGTCGTCGGTGATGACCCTTATGAAATTCGTATCTTCGCGCCGACGAGGAAATGGCAGGCGGTGCAAGTGAAGGTATCCGATGGCGACCAAGGAGCGGGAGTGACTATCGGAATACAACAAGAGGGCCAGGAAATTCGCGTTACAATAAAGAGTCCTGAGAACCGCGAGGTTATCTGGGAAGTAGCCTTCGAAAAACGGTCCAAGTGATGATATAATTATTTTGTTTTGGCTCGATTGATTTGAAAAGACAAATGAGGTCTGCGTTAGAATGAAACAGATGCTTCGACGGGAGTTTATCAAAACAAGCATCATCGCGGGTTTGGTCGCAGCAGAAATACCAAATAAAGTTTTTGCAATCGGCAAGCGAAAAAGGAAGCGGCCTAATATACTGTGGATTATGATGGACGACGGGCGGGCTGATGCCGTCGGATGCTACGGGAGAGCATGGGCAAAAACACCGAACATGGACCGCATCGCAAGTCAAGGCGTTCGGTTTGAAAGTGCAATCGTGCAAAATCCGGTTTGCGTGCCATCGAGAAAGTCCATGAAATCGGGACATTACGCTCATACCTTTGGGGTAACGGCTATGGGTAAGCCGGCAAGCGTCACACCTGCCTATATGAAAAAAGCCAGGCCGAATGTTCCCAATCTGCTGAACTGCTGGAAAGATGTCGGAATCCATCCTGTCAATGTGGGGAAGCGTCACGCTTTTCAAAAAGACTGGATAAGTAAGGGTGACAGAGGTGCGTTGATAGATTTCTTCGGCAATCCGAGGGGGGCTGAGGCCAAAGGGAAATTCGAGAAGAGCAAAAACGAGTACGGAAAAGTTAATATCAAGACACACCGGTGGATGATAGGAGGTGTGGTGCCGTTTGCGCCGGAAGACACGCAGACGTGGCGGCTGGGGGACCTTGGGGTGGAAACCTTAAAAGAGCTGGCGGCAAAGGATGAGCCGTTTTTTCTGCGTGTTTCGTTTCACGCACCGCATGTCCCCTGCCGGGTGCCGCGTGAGTATTTTATTGACCCCGAAACAATCGCCCTGCCGCTGCCGAGAGAAGAGGAATTGAAAAGCAAGCCTCGCTTCGAGCGTGAGAACCTCCACATTTACGCGGGTGGACTCGATTTGACGAAAGAGCAAATCGGTATTTGCCGGGGGACATACTACGGGATGGTGTCATTAGTGGATGCCCAAGTCGGCAGGTTAGTAAAGTGCCTTAAAGAGGCCGGCTTGATTAATAATACCATTATCGCCATCAACTCGGACCAGGGTTTTCAATTGGGCGAACACGGGCTGTGGAAGAAGCGTGTTTTTTACGAGCAAAACGTATGTGTGCCTTTTATTATGAGCTGTCCGGGACTTTTGCCTTCCGGTAAGGTCATCGACGAGCCTGTGGAGATGGTGGATTTTGTTCCGACGTTAATGGAACTAAGCGGGATAGATGTACCGAATTCTATCCGAGGGCGGAGTCTGATGCCGCTGATACGAGGAGACGTCAAGCAGTGGAGGCCGGCCTGCTTCTCTGAAATTGACCACAGTTACTCTATGTATGAAGAACTTCGGGGAGCTACCGGGCGACGCATTATGGTGAGAACGAAGGAATGGAAACTGATATATTTTATGGATGAACGCGTCACGGACAAGGACGGGGCCTTGTATAATTTGAAAAAGGACAGGGACGAAAAAGAAAACCTGTACAATAAACCACAATATAAGGATATAATAAAGCAACTCGAAAGTCTGGCTGAGAAATGGAACCAAAAAAATTAAACGCGAAAGAAACTTTTTCGTTAAAGGAGGTCATATCATGATATTACAAAAAGGTAAAATTGCATTATTGTTTGCTGCTGTTGCGTTTTTCTGTTTTTGTGCCGCTGTGCGAGTAGAGGCGTTGACGATCGCGGAAGACGGTGCGGTCAAGGCAGTTATAATAATCGCGCCGGACGCTTCCGAGCCGGAGCAGCACGCGGCGGCAGAACTGGCTGAGTTTCTTCATCAGATAACCGGCGGCAAATTCGAGACTGCATACGGATTTGTATCCGGGAAATCGCGGATTCTCGTGGGGCGGAAAGCGGCCAAGCTTGCTATTCCCAACTTCTCCACCGAGGGACTCGGCAGCGATGGAATAGTAATCCGCACGATTGGAAACGATTTGATTCTGGCCGGGGGTGAGCCGCGAGGGACACTCTATGCGGTTTATACATTCCTCGAAGACCATCTCGGCTGCCGATGGTGGTCGTCAAAAGTCAGTACGATACCAAAAAAAGGAACTCTTAAAGTTGGCAAACTGAATGTTCGCTATGTGCCGCCGTTAGAATACCGGGAGTCGTTCTGGTTTGACGCCTTTGACGGGGACTGGGCGGTACGGAACAAATGCAACGGAAACTCTGAAAGGCTGGACGCCAAACGCGGCGGCAAACATAGTTATCAAGGATTTGTACATACTTTCTTTCCTCTGATTCCGCCGGCGAAATACTTCAAGGACCATCCCGAATGGTTTAGCGAAATCGACGGTAAGCGTAAATATGAGCATGCGCAACTGTGCCTGACAAACGAGGAGATGCGCAAAGAGTTGGTCAAGAACCTTAAAGCACGGCTGCGGAATAATCCCGCGGCGACCATTGCATCGGTTTCACAGAATGACTGGCACGGAAATTGTCAATGCAGCAAATGTGCGGCCATCGATAAGGAAGAAGGCAGCCCTTCCGGCTCGCTGCTTCGTTTTGTCAACGCGGTTGCGGCCGATATCGAAGAGGAATTTCCCAACGTAGCTATCAGCACACTTGCGTATCAATACACACGCAAGCCGCCCAAACTTGTTAAGCCGCGACACAACGTTATCGTGCGGCTGTGCAGTATCGAGTGTTCGTTCAGCAAGCCGTTAGCCGATGAGCGGAACAAGAAATTCCGAGACGATATCGTCGGCTGGTCGAAGGTTTGCAACCGGCTTTACATCTGGGACTATACGACGGATTTCAGACATTACGTTATGCCGCACCCGAACCTGCGGGTCTTAGGGCCAAATGTTAAGTTCTTCGTAGACCACAACGTTAAGGGGATTTTCGAGCAGGGAGCATATCAATCGTACGGTTCGGAGATGGCTGAACTGCGCGCGTGGGTGCTGGCGAAGCTGCTATGGAACCCGACGCGGGACGGGGAAAAGCTGATAGATGAGTTTATTGAAGGTTATTATGGTGCAGCCGGGCCACATATCAAGGCATATTTGAAGGTAACGCATGATGCGGTCGAGGCGAGCGGAGACCATCTCGGCTGCTTTTCGCCGCATACAGCGAAATTTCTTTCGCTTAAGACGCTCAGCAAGGGGTGGGGGTATTTGAAGGCCGCCGAGGAAACTGTAAAGAACAATCCTGCACTTCATTTTCGGGTCCAGGTTGCGCAGCTTCCCGTGATGTACGTTTTTATGATGCGGTGGGACGAGATGCGCGATAAAGCCATAGCAAGTAGTGCGGATTGGCCGATGCCCAACACAATTAAAGAGACGTACGAGCGGTTTTTGGAAGTTGCCAAGAGAAAAAACATGACCCATCTCAGAGAAGGAAGTCAGGGCTTCGGCGTTCTGGAAGAGGCGGTGAAGCGGGCGAAGAAATGAACTCGTTAAGGCGGCGGCACATATAAAAAGCCGGCATATTCAAGATTGATGCTTTCGCCGGCTTCGGGTGAGCTTTA
>CAYVIT010000097.1:0-11986 GCA_964451425.1 uncultured Pirellulales bacterium | reverse complement strand
CTTAAAATATCCTTTGAGGGAATTAAACAAATTGCTGACAGGCTGGAATCTGAGAAAAGAAAAGTTCAAGCTAATTTAACATAGCTAAAGGAAAGGACAGAGATATGTGTCTTGCAAATATTTATCAAAACGGGCGGGCTGGCAAGCCATTGATAAAAAGCGTTGCCTACCTTAAAATCGATGGCAACCGAATAGTGGCAGAGAATCTTACAGGAGGAACTGAGGTTGTGCAAGGAAAAATAAAAGAGATAGACTTTATGAGCTCCGACATCATTGTAGAAGAAGTGGCTCATGAAAACGATGGGGGCTTAAGGAGTTAAAGCGGTCTATAAAACATTTTTGTTAACTTTAAGTTGAGAATAGAAAGGCAAATAAAATGATTGCCCAAACTCAAAAACCTATAGAGGAAATTCTCGGGTACTTGGAAGGTAAGGAAAAGATTGTTCTTGTTGGGTGTGGGGGATGCGCTACAGTTTTTCATACAGGTGGCGAGACCGAAGTAAAAGAAATGGCGAAAAGACTTACTGAAGCAGGAAAGCAGCTTTTAGCAGCTATTGCCCCACCTTTTGGGGAATTTACCTGTTATGCTCCATGGAGTAAAGCTCGTTTGAGTCAATATCGAAAAGAAATCGAAGAATCTGACGCCATCCTGATGTTGTCATGTGGTGATGGACTTCAGGTTGTGAGGGAGTTAATCCTGGAAGAAGACTATGAAATTATAAAGCCCATTTATCCGGCGACAAATCCAATAGGGCACATGGGAGGGGGTCCAACTCTATTCAAAGAGAAATGTCAACAATGTGGAGAATGTGAGCTTGGCAAATTCGCTGGAATTTGTCCTTTGACTCAGTGTGCTAAAGGATTGTTAAATGGACCGTGTGGAGGAAGTAAAAATGGAAAATGTGAGGTGGACCCTGAGCGCGATTGTGCCTGGATAAAGATTTATGAACGTTTAAAAGCGCTGGGGGAGTTGGAGCAGATGAGAAAGATAGTCGAACCCAAGGATTGGAGCAAAATGAGCCGGCCTCGGGAAATCGAAGTTGCCCCACTTGAGATGAAGTAATGTTTTTAGTCGAAACTTAAGAAGAGAGGAGTAAATATATATGACTAATGACCCACTAACACCGTATGGTAACAAACCAATGGTTACACCTATTGTTAACGCGGTCAATTACGAATACAGCTCTTTCGAAGTGCTGCGAAAAATCACAGATGGCCAAATAGATGGCTATACCTACCATAGAGACGACAATCCAACAGTCCGGGCAGTAGAGAAGAAAATAGCTGCGTTAGAGGAAGCTGAAGATTGCATTATTTGCACTTCAGGGATGGCCGCCTGCACGATGGTATATCTGACATATCTCAGTGCAGGCGAGCATCTGGTAATATTTCATGATGTGTATGGTGCTCATTATAAGGTCTCACTTATCCTGGAACGGTTGGGTATCGATATAACATGGCTTGATGCTCGTGAGGGCCATAAGATTTCTGAGCATATCAGGCCAAATACAAAAATGATATTTTGTGAAAGTCCAACTAATCCTCTATGCAAAGTTTTGGATATAGCCGCATTGCGCAGGGAAGCAGATAAGGTAAATGCTCTTTTGGTTGTAGATAATACTTTTGCTACTCCGTACCATCAAAGACCCCTGTCGCTTGGTGCCGATATTGTAATACATAGCGCCACCAAGGGATTAGGTGGACATAACGACCTTATGGCAGGTGCTATAGCCGGATCGAGAAACCATTATAATAATCTATGGTTTACTCGCCAGGCTATTGGGACAACTTTGGATGCTTATTCAGGCTCGTTGTTGGAACGAGGGCTAAAAACCTTTCAGCTCAGAGCGGAAAAAATGTCATCTAATGCTATGGCCATGGCGGAGTATTTGTCCGGCCATCCAAAAATTACCAGTGTCTACTATCCTGGTTTGAAGAAAGATGCAGGTTATTCAATTGCCTCAAGACAAATGAACAATGGATTTGGCGGGGTGTTAGCATTCGATGTTGGTAAAAGCCAGGAAGATGCGAAAAGGTTTATAAGCGAACTCAAAGTAATATGTCATGCCGTTAGTTTAGGGGCAACTGAATCATTGATTTGTATACCCTACCTTACAACGCTGCTTTATATGCCGCCCGAACGTCGGACCGTTTTCGGGGTTAGTCCCAATACTGTTCGTCTTTCTTCCGGGATTGAGAAAACCGAGATACTGCTTGAAGATTTGGAACAGGCGTTGGACAAATTAGAAATCAAACCTGAGTCAAAGACCAGGATTGATGCTGTACAAAAAAGTCCAGAGAAAAAAGGAAGTGACTATGCCAACGTATGAATATAAGTGCCAGGATTGCGGCTGCACATTTGAAAAGTTCCAAAGTATAAAGGACAATCCCATTGCAAAATGTCCGACCTGCGGAGGTAAAGTCCAGCGATTGATCGGTACTGGAGCCGCTGTGTTATTTAAGGGCTCGGGTTTCTATGCAACCGACAGCAACAGGAATGTTTCACCAAGTTGTGGCAGAGACAGACCCTGCTGCGGCCGAGATGCCCCTTGTGATAAAAAGTCCTGTGAATCGTAAGTAACAATTCACGTTCATAAGTACCCATACAGAAGAATTTGAATATGAGCATTTCAGCAAATTATGCGAGAATCAGGCAGGGAATCCCGGATTACGTAACCATAGTTGTGTCCTGCAAAACAAGAACGGCAGAACAAATAGAAGAGGCAATAGATGCCGGGGCTACAGATATTGGTGAAAATTACGTTCAGGAAGCCGGGCAGATGTACAGTGCTTTGGAGAAAAAAGCAGCTAAAGTCGGATGGCATATGATAGGCCATTTGCAGACCAACAAAATAAACAAGGCCTTGAGAGTTTTTGACGTTATTCAAACTATTGACTCTTTAGAAAAAGCAATAGCTGTTGATAAGAGAGTTCAAGGAGCCAGACAGCAAATAGTCCCGATTTATATAGAAATAAACATTGGCAGCGAGATTTCTAAGGCCGGAATAAGGCCAGCGGAGCACGAGCCTTTTGAACAATACATTGAAAAATTGGTTAATAATATGTCTAAACTCGAGCATTTAAGTATCGAAGGATTGATGACAATGGGACCCCGCTTCGGCAATCCTGAAGATAGCAGGCCGTATTTTTCAAGGATGAGAAGGATATTTGAAAAAATCAAAGAGCTTGGTTTACCGAATGTGGATATGAAGTATCTTTCTATGGGAATGACAAATTCATACAGGGTCGCAATAGAGGAAGGTTCCAATATGATTAGAATAGGAACCGCCCTATTTGGAAAAACTAAATGTGAGATATGACAAGATACAAAAGAGCAAAGGCTTCAGAGGACGAAAATGGAAGGACACATATCATTTAAAGATTACGTTATTATTTCTTGCGGGACGCTTGCCCCAGAGTTGAATTATCTGAGAAAGGAAGGTTTTCTGGATGCCAGGAAAATTGTTTATACAACGCCTGGCCGGCACGAGGTCCTTAAAGAGCTGGAAAGCCAGTTGATACAAAAAATAGATGCCGTTAAGGAGTACTCTAAGAAAATCATAATAGTTTATGGTGGCAAATTCTGCTACATCAACGTCGATAATCCCTATAGAACAATAGATACGATAATCCAGGACCATGGAGCCGGAATTTCAATCTCCAGAATAAACGCAACCCACTGTATGGATATGTTAGCCGGCGAAAGCCAAAGAGATAAAATCAGCGAAGGTAGAAAGATTTGGTGGCTTACGCCGGGATGGATGATCTACCGTAACCATGTCTTTCAGGACTGGGATAAAGGAAAAGCTAATGAGAATTTTCCTCAGCATACCGGAGGAGCCATTTTATTAGATGGCATAGGTTTTTGGGATAGATACTCTGAAGAGCATCCTGAAAAAATCCTTGAGTTCTCCGACTGGATGGGAATAGAGATTCGGCCCCATAAGATTACATTGGATAGATTGAAAAATCTACTTGCCGGCTGTGTTGTATCAGATATGGAAAAAGAAATAGCTGAACTGAAAAGCAGACTGCCTGCACACTCAGCGAAGCCATCAATGGTCCGGCGGTTAGAAGAGCTCGAGGAAAAAGTGGAAAAGGCGAAAAGACCAGGAAAGCAAACTTAACGGTTCCTGAAATTTCCAGAAGATTATAACAAGAGTTCAAGCAGGAATTTTTGTTTCTTTATTTTTTAGCCTCGGCTTTGGATTTCTGATGTTTAATTTGTAACAGCGCTTCTTTGCATTTCTTTTTATACTGTCGAGATTAAATTATGGATGATAACAAAAACAAAGAATGTACAGTTCAATTTGAGCCCCGCGGCCTAAAGGTAACAGTTCCTTCTGGTACGACACTATTAGAGGCGGCCCATAGAGCGGGAATATACATTAGCAGTATCTGCGGAGGGGATGGATACTGTGGGAAATGCAAAGTTATAATTAACGAGGGCCAGTCCCAGAGCAGGCCCTCCCCGCTTCTGACCCCGGAGGAAATCAGGGAAAATATCGTGTTGGCGTGCCAGACTAAGGTGCTGTCAGACCTGAAGGTAACAGTGCCGAAGTCCCATTCGCTGGAAACCAGCCAGGTGTTAATGGATGCCAATGCACACATACTCAGCAAACTTGCTGGGCAAACGCAAGTGGAGCTGTTTGAGTATGATCCTCTCGTACGGAAATTGTGCGTTGAAATGTCGCCGCCAACAGTTCTCGACCATACTGCCGACCACGAACGGCTCTATGCTGCGATACGCAAGCATGTTGATGCACCTAAAATGCAAACCGGCTTTCGCGTCCTACAAAAACTTTCCGATGTGCTCCGTGAGGCGAACTATAAAGCCGCAGTGACAATCGGTCAGCGAGGTGGAACCACCGAAGTTATACAGGTTGAGCCGGGGAGGCGGTGTAAGACCAACTATGCCGTTGCTGTCGACCTGGGCACGACCACCATTGTGGCCCACCTCATTGACCTGACAACCGCCAAAACGATTGATACAGAAGCTACATATAACAGTCAGATGAATTTCGGGGAAGACTACATACGCCGAATTATTTACGCGGAACAAACAGACGCTTTTGACCAGCTTCAGGAGCGCTTAGTGCACGATGTGAATGACCTTATTACGACAATGGCGGTCAGACAAAGAATCGATTTGCAGGATATTACAGGGGTGATATGTGCGGGTAACACCGCAATGATCCACTTTCTACTGAATTTAGACCCGACACGGATACGCAGAGAACCTTACGTTGCTTCAGCGGGTTTCGTACCGCCGATCCGCGCCGCCGAAGTGGGCATACAGATTAACAAACGGGGGCTCCTGTATTCTCTGCCGAGTGTTGCGGCATATATCGGCGGCGACATAGTGGCGGGCGTGCTGACAACAAGAGTTTACACGAAAGAAAAGCTCTCTATCTTTGTCGATATCGGTACGAACGGAGAAATAGTTCTTGGCAATAAGGACTGGTTGATTTGCGCATCAAGCTCGGCTGGGCCGGCTTTCGAAGGAAGTGGCATCAAGTGTGGTATGCGGGCAGGAGCAGGTGCCATAGAGAGCCTGACTATAGTCAACGGAGGCAAAATCAAGTTCAAGACCATCGGAAATAGCCACCCGATAGGTATCTGCGGTTCGGGTCTTTTGGACACTCTATCGGAACTCTTCGTAAACGGTATCATCGACCGTACCGGACGTCTCAAAGCTACCGGCGATCCCAGACTTACCGATGGAGACGAGGGTATGCAGTTCCAACTGGTCGAGCCCCAAAACGGCCACCAGGAAATCACAATAACACAGGCCGACATAGATAATCTGATTCGCTCAAAGGCAGGTGTATTCGCCGCCATCAGGATTCTTATGAATTCGACACAGACGAACCTGGAAGACATTGACGCTATTTACATAGCCGGCGGGTTCGGAAACTTCCTAAATGTGCACAGGGCCGTTACCATTGGAATGCTGCCCGATGTACCACGGGGCAAGCTGCAATTTGTAGGCAATACTTCAATCGCTGGAGCAAAAACTTCCCTGTGCAGCCAAAAGGCTCTTGAGACAGCAGAGCGAATCGCAGAGAGCATGACATATTTGGATTTGATGGGAAATCCAGACTATATGGACGAATTTATCAAGGCAAAATTTCTGCCACATACGGATTTGTCACTGTTTCCGTCAGCAGGAAACCTTAAACCTCAAGCGTAATGCTAAATCTTAAGCAAGTAAAGTAGCCACACGATTTTCTCCAGTGCCTTAAATGCAACTTCCTGAAATTGAAGAAATCTTTACCGGCTCAGTAAACCGTGTCAAGCTCGGAGCAACCAGAGATAGCGGCGGCACACGGGACTCAACCGTAACTGTAGGAGGAGCACACAATGCGGTCTATGGGGGCTCTGCCGAGCAAATGGGCGAAAAACCGCTTATTGCGATGGACGTTCTCGACTACAATCCAAAGGATTGGCCTGAGCATCTGGCTGAACATTATAAAAATGTATTTAAAAACAGCAGCGACTGGGCTAAAAAGTGTGTAAATGAATTCGGAGCTGACATAATCTGTCTGAAATTCGAGGGTATCCATCCCGACAAGGCAGATAAGGATACTTCTGAGGCCGTCAAAGTTACTGAAGATGTGTTAAAAGCCGTGGGTGTTCCACTCGTGTTGTGGGGCTGTGGTAATGACGAAAAGGATAATCAGGTTATGCCCAAGGTAAGCGAAGCCACGAAGAGTGAAAATTGCTTGATTGGGACTGTCAAAGAAGATAATTACAAAGCCCTTACTGCTGTTGCTTTAGCTGATAATCATAACCTTATTACCGAAGCCCCCCTGGATATTAACATCGGCAAACAGGTCAATATACTGGTCTCGGATATGGGTTTCCCACTTGAACGAATAATAACGTTTCAGGATACAGGAGCTTTAGGTTACGGAATGGAGTATTCATATTCGATCCAGGAACGACAGCGGCTTGCCGCCCTTGGCGGCGACAAGATGATGTCAATGCCGGTTATCTGCGATGTAGGGTACGAGTCCTGGCGTGCAAAGGAGGCCAAGCTCGCCGATGCCCCCGGTTGGGGAGATGTGAAAGACCGGGGCCCTATATGGGAAGCTGCCACCGCCATCTGCCTGCTCCAGGCCGGTACTGATATAATCCGAATGCGCCATCCAAGAGCAGTAGCTACCGTAAAGAACTTTATAAACCAAATCTGGCAATGAACAAAGAGATAGAAAAATGGGAAAGACAAGAGGGGGTTAAATTCTTAGGAAGAATTGGCCTGTGCGCCAACCAAACAGTTTTAGACTTCGGCTGTAGAGTAGGCCATTATACTATTCCAGCAGCCAAGGTCGTCGGAAGTGAAGGAATTGTTTATGCTGTGGACAAAGAACAGCAAGCACTGAATGAACTGGAACAAAAAGCAGCTCACCTGAACTTGAAAAACATAAGAACAATAAACACTTCAGGCCAGATACAAATAGACTTAGAAAACGACTCTATTGATGTAGTTTTGTTCTATGACGTTCTTCATTATCATGAAAAAAAAGAAAGAGAAAAGCTGTACGTCGAAGCTTATCGTGTTTTAAAACAAGATGGTCTACTTTCTGTTTATCCCAAGCATACGTTAGAAGATAATCCAATACGGCAATTCAGAGAATTAAATTTAAATGATGTCAAACGAGAGATTGGGAATTCAGATTTTCACTTCGAAGAAAAATATTGTGGGATTATTAGTCATGATGATGGTCTTAATCACGGGTGTGTGTTGAATTTCAGAAAAGGTGAAAAATGAAAATTACAATTCTCTATGATAACAGCGCAAATCCGGGTCTTAAATCAGGATGGGGATTTTCATGCCTGGTGGACAGTGGACATAAAATCCTCTTCGACACGGGGGACAGCGGAGAGAAGTTGTTATACAACTTTGGAAAGCTAAACATTGACCCCAAAAGTGTAGATAAGGTTGTGCTCTCGCATAACCATTGGGACCACGTAGATGGCTTAGGGGGCTTTCAAGAGTTGAACCATAAAGCCGAGGTTATTTACCCGGAGGCTTTTTCGCAACCAACAGAAATATCTACAGATATCTATTCAACCGGAGCCCTGGGAATGCTGACCAAAGAGCAAGCCCTGATCGTAAAGGCTGAAAAAGGAAATATAGTTATAACCGGCTGTGCACACCCCGGCTTGGAGACAATACTGAAGGCAGCCGGACAAATCGGTGAAATCTACGGTGTGCTCGGCGGCTTCCACGGATTCTCAAAGTTATACGAGCTTGAGGGTATTCAATTGATTGGGCCTTGTCACTGCACCCAGTATAAACAACAAATAAAAGATAAATACCCCGAACAATTCGTGGAGATAAAAGCAGGAAGTGTTGTCGAAATTTGAAAGCGAAAAACATAATAACGAAAACTTAATATGACAAACCAACACCTGACCATCAAACCATGGATGTTGACCTTTTGCAGTCTAATGGTTGCTGCGAGAGCCGGAGGCGGGGAAGTAGGAAAGTATCTGGGTCCAGGCAGCGTGGTCCCATCGAGCGATGGACGGATGCTGTATATCACCTTTGCCGACGCAAAGCAGATAGCCTTCGTTAACATCCACAGCGGCAAGGTTTCTCGTTCTATTGCCACACCAGCTAAACCGACTGGCCTAACGTTGAGTCCTGATGGCCGAGAGCTCTATGTAACCTGCGCTGCTGCAAAGAGCACGCTCCTTGTCATGGATGCTGAATCCGGTAAGATAAAGACGACGATTCCAGTAGGACACACGGCGTGCGGCCCGGCGGTTACGCCCGATGGAAAACGGCTGTATGTCTGCAACCGCTTTGACAATGACGTTTCCGTGCTCGACCTAAAGACCCGCAAGGAGGTAACCAGGATATCTGCCACTCGTGAGCCGCTCGCCACAGCCATTACTCCCGACGGCAAGTTGGTGCTGATAATCAATCACCTTCCGGCCGACCGCGCCGATACATCCGATGTGGCCGCGGTGGTGACAATCATTGATACACAGAGCAACGCGACGACTACGATTCGCCTTCCAAGCGGTGCATCCGGGCTGCGCGGCATTTCTGTATCTCCCGACGGCAAGTATGCTTACGCAACGCATATCCTGGCCCGCTATGAACTGCCTACCATCCAGGTGGACTACGGATGGATGAATGCCAATGCACTGAGCGTCATCGACACAAAAGAAAAGAAACTGCTCGGCACCGTGCTGCTGGATGAGATGTACCTGGGTGCAGCAAATCCCTGGGGCGTGGCCTGCTCCGCTGACGGGAAATGGATTTGTGTAACCCATGCGGGTACACACGAGATGAGCGTGATCGACGCACCGGCCCTTCTGAAGAAACTGCTGGCGATGCCGGTAAATCCACCACCAGAACAAATTGGAGAAGTCGTATATGATGACCGCAACGAGCTGTTGGACTATTTCCGCCGTCGGCGGGCTGCCTTGATGGGCAAACCGGCAGAGAGCGGCGAACTCTATGCCTTGGGCTCCGCTGCCGGTGTGTCCAATGACCTTACCTTTCTGGCTGGCTTACGTCGGCGAATCAAGCTAAAGGGCAAGGGGCCTCGCGGAATAGCGGTCATTGGCTCCAAAGCATATATCGCCGAGTATTTCAGCGATACATTGAGCGTAGTTGAGCTTGAACCCAAATCGCCTAACATGGTTCAGGAGCTGGCGCTCGGCCCTAAGCTAAAACTGACCGACCGGCGACGTGGAGAGATGCTCTTTAACGACGCCGAATTGTGCCTCCAACAATGGCAGAGCTGCGCCAGCTGCCATCCGGATGCCCGCATGGACGGGCTGAACTGGGACCTGACCAATGACGGAATAGGCAACCTGAAAAATACCAAGAGCCTGCTCCTCAGTCACAAGACACCGCCAGTGATGAGTGTGGGGGTCCGCGCATCGGCCGAAATGGCCGTTCGGACGGGCTTCAAACATATTCTCTTCACGAATCCTCCAGAGGAAGATGCGGCCACAATTGACACATACCTGAAGTCCATTGAGCCGGTACCCAGCCCATACATCATTGACGGTCGGCTCAGCCCGGCAGCCAAGCAAGGCAAGAAGCTGTTCTTCAGCAAGGAGGCGGGTTGTTCCAGATGTCACACAGGCCCTTTGTACACCGACAAGCAGATGCACGATGTGGGTTCGAGAAGCCCGTGTGACCACCGTAGAAGTTTTGATACTCCCACCCTGAACGAAGTCTGGCGGACAGCCCCATACTTTCATGACGGGCGCTACACCACCGTCAAGGAGTCGGTCTCTAAATGCAAGGACCATAAGGAGGGCGGCGAAGCCGAGTTCGATGAACAGCAGACCGATGATCTGGTCGAGTTCGTTTTGACGCTGTAGACAAGAGCTGCGGCCTTATCTAAGCAGGAGGCGACGATTTATGATCGAAAGCCGCCTTACATGTACGACTTTAATGCAGCAATTATCGGGAGAATCTTGGATTGATTGATATAGAAGAGGGAGTCCAAAATAAAATGGTGGGGCGTATATTTAATTAGAAAGAAAAACGATAATATGAGTACCAAAATTGTTGATAGCAGCAAGCACAAATACATATTTGGCCCGGTACCTTCAAGAAGGCTGGGGCGTTCGCTTGGGGTTGATTTAGTGCCCTTTAAGACGTGCACATACGATTGTATTTACTGTCAGCTTGGAAGAACGACCAACAAGACGATGCAAAGAAAGGAATGGGTGCTAACTGATAGTGTCATAGAACAGCTCAAAGAAAAGCTCGACTCTAATCCTGATTATATAACGTTATCCGGCTCGGGCGAGCCGACACTTTTCTCGCAGCTTGAGGAGCTTATTTCCAGAATTAAAGATATTACTGATATTCCGGTAGCGGTTCTTACAAATGGCTCACTGTTGTGGCTGCCGGAAGTAAGAAGGGCCTTGAAACCTGCTGATTTGGTTGTTCCGTCGCTTGATGCTGGAAGTAATCAGATATTTCAATGCGTTAATAGACCTCACCCCGATATAACTTTTAGTAAGATGTTGGAGGGATTAGTAAAATTCCGCAGCGAATATACCGGCAAATATTGGCTTGAGGTCTTTCTCCTGGCTGGCGTTACTACCCCAGAAGTGGAAATCAACAGGCTGAAAACATGTATAAACTCTATTTGTCCTGACAAGGTTCAGGTGAATACTGTTACCCGTCCGCCGGCAGAGAATTTTGCCGAGACGGTTCCGAAAAAACAATTGAACGCTCTGGCCGTGCAATTATATAAAAATGCGGAAGTTATCGCCGACTATAAAAGTGTTCATAAACAGCAGGAATTTTCTGCTCGACGTGAAGATGTACTGACACTTTTGAAACGTAGGCCTTGTTCTATTGAAGATATTGCCGCAGGACTTGGCCTTCATCGAAATGAAGTTGTTAAGTATATAGAGGAGTTATCCTCCGAAGGCAAAATCGAATCGAAACCTCAGAATCAGAGGCTTTACTATAAAGCTGTAACATAATAACAGCTCCGGAATATGATAGGAGAAAAATGAAAATAATAGGAATCAATTGTAGTCCGCGTAAAGGTCAAACAACCCAAAAAAGTTTAGAGGTCTGTCTCAACGCAGCTCGCAACGAGTCGAATAACATTAGAACCGGTATTATTGAGCTTGCCGGTTTAGATATCCGTGGTTGTTTGGCTTGTGGTTACTGCAAGAAGCAGCTCAAGTGTAAACAGGAAGATGATTTTAACTCTCTCATCTCTGTTCTTAACGATAAGGAGCTTGCAGGAATCATAATAGGTACACCTGTGTATTTGGGGACAATGGCCTCCCAGTGCAAGGCCTTTTTAGATAGATGTGTGATGTTTAGACGCAATGGTTTTATTTTCCGCAATAAAGTCGGCGGTGTCCTGGCTGTAGGCGGTGTGCGTAACGGTGGTCAGGAACTTACGATTCAGGCCGTTCAGGCCGCAATGCTCTGTCAGGATATGATATGTGTTGGTGATGGAATTAGCACGGCACACTT
>CAYVIT010000096.1:0-12569 GCA_964451425.1 uncultured Pirellulales bacterium | reverse complement strand
AAATCGATATAATATTATATAATCGTCTAAAAAGAAATATCATTTTGAAAGGATTAAGCAATGGATACGCAAAAAATTGAAAAAGTGAGCCACAGTAAAGCTCTGATAGCCGCGATTGCGGCGGTTTCGTGCCTTGTAATCTATATCCTGGCCTGCGTTATGTCGCCTGTAACGTGGTCGCCGGATTCTTCTAAGATAGCTCTGCTCGTTACACCTCCCGGCGACAACCCGGATGTGTTCGCCATCTTTACCTATGATATCGCAACGGGCAAGCATCTGTTACTGGACAAGGCCCAAAAAGATGGGGTCCTGTCAGTCCCCTCCTGGTCGCCCGACGGCAAGTGGGTAGCCTATTGCAAAATAGAGCCAACCAAAGAAGAATCCGAATCCTCACCTCAGGTGAACAAAAAAACCGCTGATGAGCTCTTTAGTGAAGAAGACAAAACCCTGATTCCTTTTTTGTGGGAGATTGTTAAAGAAAAGATGTCCGAAGAAGACGTCGAGACTTCCGATGTGAAGTTGATAGTTGTCAGGCCGAATGGCCAGGATAAAAAGGTCCTGCGAACTATGAAGTGGGCCGGTGATGAAGACAGTCGTGTGAGGATAATCTTGGCCCAGCCACAGTGGTCCCCCGATTCCAGCCATATCTTCTATGCCCGCAGCTTTGATGACGGAGAAGTGTACTATATAGCCGGCTTAAACCTAAGCACAGACAAGGCCGAAGCTCTTATGTTCAGCTCGATAGGTACGCCTGCCGTATCACCCGACGGCAAATGGGTCGCTTCTCTATTAAGCCCTAATGGTTCAGACGAAGCCCTTTTGGCCGTTGCACAAGTCGATGGCGGCGAGCACAAATATTACAGGCTCGACCTTAAAATAGACAAGGAGCAGATGTTCTTCATCACTTTAATGTGGTCGCCCGATTCGAAACGCATCCTGATTGCGCCCAACGAACAATTATGTGTCGTCAACGCCATGACAGGCCAGGTGCGGAAATATCGTGACCCCGACCCCGAACATATCGCTTACGGGATATTTTCGCCACAGGGTGATAAGCTGTATTACCTTGCCGGATATGAGAAAGAAGACCCTAATTCCGACAAAGAGAAAATTAACTTGATAAGTATGAACCTTGAGGATTCAAAAACGCAGGTTGTGTTTGAGGTTTCCAAAGTTCCTGACATTGAAGGACCCGGCAGGTTCTCTATCTCGCCCAACGGCAAGATGGTCCTGCTCAGATGCGTGATGAAGGATAAGGCCGGCGGGGAAAAATCGGTGTTACTTTTCTGGGACGGCAAAAAACATAAAATCGTCGAAACAGGCCCCTGGCTGGCAGAAATCTTTCCAGAGGCAGGAAATTGAGCTTTGAAATAAAGCTGTTCGACCGAAGTAATGTTACGAACAGCACCAACTTTTCACCGGTCGTGGTTGTTAATGCCGCTAACGAAGTAAGTGAACGTTGCCTAATCGCACACGTTTTAGTCCTGCGGCCTTGGCAGCCTCGAGGCATGCCTCGGCCTGCTTCGAGGACGTGGCCGGCAAATCCGTCATAAGAAAATCGCTATGAAATCCAAGCAGGGCGTATGGAATGTCAGGATTAAGACCGGCGATGAATGATGCTATCGCCTTAACTTCCTGCTCGTCGATATATCCCGGCACTAACAGCGTGCTGGCAACAAGTAATGGCGGCTGAGGCCTTTTGGGTATGTGCTTGGCCGCCACTGCAAAATTTTCCAACGTCCGGGTGTTGTCTACGCCGCAGAGAGCATAGTGAATGTTTTTGTCCATAGCCTTCAAATCGAACTTTACACACCCGCCGCTTTCCAGAGATAAACTCATCATCTCCTCCAGGTTCTCCGGGCTCATAGAGCCGTTCGTTTCCCAGCAGATTCGCAGGATGCGTTTCTTGTTCTGTTTGCGTGCCATTTTCGCAGCAGCCAAAGCATGAGGCATCTGAGGCGTCGGGTCGCCGCCGAAAAAGCAGATGCAGGAAGTGCCTGCATTTACACTTTCAGCAAGTTCGGCGGCTGTATGTGTTTGTTCGGTAAGCGAACGCTCGCGATAATGCCAGTTCTGGCAGAACAGGCAGTCAAAGGTACACGCCTGATAGAATACCGCCAGGTTCACGTAGCCGTGTTCGGCACCCTTGCGATATGCCCACTTCGGGAATCCTGCGCCGGTTCCCCCGGCACAGACCCAGTCGGCAACGCAGTTTGTCGGCAGGGGGTCAAAGTACCAGGATACGGCGGCCCCTTCGGCCGTGCCTCCTTCCAAATGTCCCTGTTCATTTCTTCGCACACCGCAGTAGCCCCGCCCGCCAGCCGGTATTTTGCACTCGTTTTGACACAGGCCGCAGCGAACACCTCCGACAGCCGACGGCGGCGAACCTGCCAAGCCAAACCTCTCTCGACTTCGGGCGTGAATTTCTCTAAAATGCGTCAGGTATTCGTCACCGGCCTTGCGAATACACTCGGCACAAAGCGATAGGACTTTTGCCACTTCCGGTGAACTCCTGTTGCATTTTTTGCATTTTGTCATAACCAAACAGGCCGAACTTCTATTTTCTGCTTCTAATTGCCTTGGCAGCGCTCTTGATGTTGGGCGTCCCTACGACAATATTGGTTTTTCCACGGCCTGTGCCGGTGCTGCCATACACAAAGTTCACATTGATTCTTTTCGAAGCCAGCCCGGCGGCAAGCTCGGCCAGAACGCCAACTTTGTTGGGCAGGTCAACCAGAAGCACATCCATCTGGGCACAGGTCATCGGGCCGCACTCAGCGATTGCCTTCAGGGCGGCCGCCGGCTTATCGACGACCATCCTTACCACGCCCTGCTCGGTTGTTTCAGCGACCGAGATGGCAATGATATTGATTTTTTTCTGTGCCAGACATTTGCACAAACCCGCCAGCCTGCCGGGCCTGTTCTCCAAACATACCGATATTTGTTTTGCCGTTTTCATTTTTGCCTCCTTTCAAAATAATTGTATATATTCTTTTCCATCGACCTTTCGACATCAATCAATTCACAATACTATAGATTCAGGATAACAATCCATCTTTGCCGAGTCAAACAGCAAAGCAGCAATTCGCCGCCGGAAAAAACTTAAATTCCGGTCCATTATTTTGTAGTATTTAACGATAGGTTCAAAAGCTATTTTCTCCGGCGTTTTCAGGATTGCGAAATGAAAAGGATTATTTCGGTATCGCGCAGAACAGATATCCCGGCCTTCTACGGCGATTGGTTTATGGGTCGAATAAAGCAAGGTTTTGCCGGCGTAGTCCATCCGTTCGGCGGGCAGAGGTATATTGTCTCACTCAAGCCCGAAGACGTTGTTTGCTTTGTGTTCTGGTCCAAGAACTTCACCCCATTCCTTGAGAACCTCAAGACGATTGAGGATATGGGCTATAAATTCTATTTTAACTATACCGTTACCGGCCTGCCGTCTGTTTTTGAAAGCAAGGTAGAAAAGGGGGCAGCCATCGAAAGCCTGAAGCAGTTGAGCAAGACCTATTCGCCAAAGCATATAAACTTACGATTCGACCCAATCGTTATATCAAGTATCTGTGGCCGCGATTTTTACATCAGGGCCTTTGAAGAGCTGGCCTCCGAATTCGCGGGGTACGTTGAGCGCTGTTATTTCAGCTTCGTGGCCAGGTACGGCAAAGTCATTCACAATTTCACCGAATTCGAAAAGTCGCACAGCCTGAAAATCTTCGATTGCAGCACCGATTTCAAGATTGAATTGGCCAACGAACTGGCAGCTATCGCCGCCCGTTATGGAATCCGGATGTTTGCCTGCTGTGGAGATTATTTAGTTAATGACGGGATTCAAAAAGCACACTGCATCGATGGACGGATTATCGAGCAGCTATTTTCCCCGAAGGGTCTCTCTTATAAACATAAGCCGACAAGGGCTGAGTGCGGCTGTACGGAAAGCACTGATATCGGCACGTATGATACCTGCCCCCACGGCTGCGTATATTGCTATGCAAATACAAACAAACAAAAGGCCAACAAAGCCTTCAAAAACCACGACAAAACCAGCGTCTTCTTAGGCTATACAAAAACCCAATCAGACAAATGGCTTGCAGAAATCCAAAATCGCAAAACACGAGATGATTATGAGCAATCAAGAATGTTCTAACAGTCGCCGTGTTATTACGAATATGCCTAAGCCAAACCTGCGTGTTTCTGGCCGCACTTTAACGGATATCGTAGACGGCAGCGAGTTTGAGTACCAGTTGTTCTATAGCGACCTGTGGTTTTGTTCGGCCGGTTTTTATGGCGTAATCAATGCCGGCTAATTGCTCTATGCCGTCGCCGACTTGCTTCAGGCTCATTTTGCGAAGCTGTGCAAAGAAGCTGTCTTTATTGCCCCATATTCGCAAATTTTTCGCAATCGCATCCGGGCGAACACCCTTATCAAGCAAGACCCTGGCGTTGAACATCCTGCGAAAATGAAATGCGAACGCACCGACCACCGTGAACTCGGTCGATCTGTCCGATGCGAACATACTTCTCAGCCTCTCCACCGCCGCGCCGGCGTCGCCGGCCAAACATTTATCAATCACCGCAAAGGCATTGTACAGCCGATTATGGCCTATCAGCTTCTCAACGTGCTTTACCGTTATTGTCTTTTCGGAATCTGCAAACAAGGCCAATTTATCGACTTCGCTATACAGTCGGACAAGGTCGTCACCGGTCAGTTCAACAAGAAGTTCAGCGGCGTCTTTGCTCAATCTTTTCGAGTGTGCATCTGCTGTATATTGCACGAGACGTCCGGGCAGCTGCCAGGTCTTGGGTTGTGTAACGGTGATTAATTTACCCGTGTTGGGCAGCTTTTTGGCCAGCCTTGTATTGCTCGGCCAACTGCTTACGTTCAATATAAGTATGCCGGTAGGGCAGGGATTATCGAAATACTTTTCGAGCAGCTCTCGGTTTTGGGATACGAAATCGTCGGCGCCCTTTATAACAACAACCCGCTTGTCTGTTAAGAACGGGGCCGTCCTCAGCTCATCCAGGATATCGGCAGCCTCGACTTCTTTGGGGTCGGCGTTAAAAAGGCCCGTAGCCCTTTGCGACGGCTCTACAAGCTCGTCGAGCATTTCCCGGCACGTCTGGTTTACAAGCGATTCCTCCTTGCCGGCTATGACATAAATGGGTTTGAATTTTTTCATAACATACAACGGCCGGCAAAAAGATAACGGACAGAATTCTGCTTTTACCTCCGCCTTTTTGCCTTGCGTTTAGGTTTTTCCCCACCCCTCACTGAAGTTCGAGGCTCTGTTTTCGGTTCCGGTTTAGGTTTCGTTTCTGATTTTGGCTGCTGATTACCGTTGGATTTCTCTTTTTGATTATTCGCGTTTTCGTATACAATTTTCGCAGCCGCAACGAGCTTATCATCGGGCTTTAGCTTGATTAACCGCACACCCTGCGTATTCCTGCCAATCGAGCGGATTTCGTCCAGGCCCGTGCGGATAATCATCCCGCTGGCCGTTATCAGCATCAGCTCGTCCTTGTACTGGACGGCTTTGAGCCCCACCACCTTGCCGTTGCGGTCGCTCGTCTTTATATTCTTGAGGCCGACGCCTCCCCGGCCTTGTGTTCGGTAATTATCAAGGCCGGTCCGCTTTCCATAGCCGTTTTCGCAAACCGTAAGCAGCGCGGCCTTTTCCTCGGCAACCACCATATCAACGACGGAGTCGCCGGAACGCAGCTTTATTCCTTTGACCCCGCGTGACACTCTGCCCATCGACCGGACCTGCTCCTCGTTGAACCGTATAGCCATCCCATCAGATGTTCCCAGTACAATCTCGTCGCTGCCTGTTGTCAATGCCACGCCAATCACATCATCGTTGGGGTCGAGCTTGATGGCAATGACGCCAACCGACCTCGGGTTGCCGTAGGCCGACAGTTTTGTCTTTTTAACCAGCCCGTTTTTCGTGGCCATAATAAGCTGGCACTGCCCGCCCTCGTCGCTGTCGTCATCAAACCTTCGCACATTGATAATAGATGCCACTTTCTGGTCGCCCAGCTTAAGCAGGTTCACAATATTTCTTCCCTTGCTCTGCCGTGACATGCTCGGAATATCGTAGACCTTCAGCCAGTAGCATTTGCCGCGGTTTGTAAAAATAAGCAGATAATCGTGTGTGGAAGCGGTAAAGAGGTGCTCGATAAAATCTCCCGTCTTGGTATCGGAGCCGATAATCCCCCTGCCACCTCTACCCTGCCTGTGGTAGGTATCGAGGGGCATACGTTTGATGTATCCGCTGTGGCTTACCGTGACAATCACTTCCTCTTCGGCAATCAGGTCCTCGATATCAAACTGCTCAATCTCGGTGGTAATTTGGGTCCGCCTTTTGTCCCCATACTTTTCCTTTATCTCGTAGATGTCTTCGCGAATGATATCGAGCAGAACCTGCTCCTTGGCCAGCACCGCTTCGTAGCCTTCTATCTGCTCGGTCAGGCCGGCGTATTCCTGGGCGAGCTTTTTCATCTCCAGGCCGGTCAGTCTTTGAAGCTGCATTGTCAAAATCGCATCGGCCTGTGGGCCTGTCAGGAAATGTTTCGATTTCTTTTTCTCTCTGACAAAAGCCTTCGGCAAAAGTTCCCGCAGCGCAGCCGACTCGGTCAACTTGAGCGGCTTTTTCATCAGGTTCAGCTTGGCCGTCGGCGCATCGGGCGATTTCTTTATCAGGTTTATGATATCGTCGATGTCACTAACCGCCAGGATTAGGCCTTCTAAAATATGCGCCCTGTTTCTGCATCGTCTTAACAGGTAGCTGCTTCGCCGGCGTACAACCACCTTGCGATGCTCGATGAAACAATCGAGCATCTGCTTGATATTGAGCGTTTCAGGCCTGTTATTGACAAGCGCGATATTGGCGATAGCGAACGTGTTCTGCAAAGGCGTGTACCTGTACAGCTTGTTCAATACGATTACGCTGTCGGTGTCTTTTTTTACATCCACGACAATCCGCATGCCATGGCGGTCGGATTCGTCCCTGACGTCGGCAATTTCCGCTATAGTTCCATTCTGAACACAGGCTGCGATTTTCGAGACAATCGTGGTCTTGACGACCATATAGGGTATCTCGGTTATTACTATACGCTCCCTGCCCCTCTTGGTCGTTTCGACATCCACCTGTCCTCGGACCGTCAAATGTCCCCTGCCGCCCATATAAGCATCCAGGATGCCTTTTTTGCCGCAAATGATACCGCCCGTTGGGAAATCGGGCCCCGGCAGCCGCTTGATAATGTCCTTGAATCCGCAGTTCGGGTCTTCGATGACCAGCAGCAGTGCGTCGCAGACCTCACCGACATTATGCGGTGAGACATTGGTCGCCATACCCACGGCAATTCCTGTGCAGCCGTTGACTAATAGATTCGGGAATTTAGAGGGCAGTACCGTCGGCTCATTACGGGTTTCGTCATAGTTGGGGACAAAATCGACGGTGTCGTGGTTAATATCTTCGAGCATCTCCATGGCCGGTGCAGTCATTCTCGCCTCGGTATATCGCATAGCAGCCGGCGGGTCGGCATCAATACTGCCGAAGTTGCCCTGCGGGTCAATCAGCGTATACCGCATACTCCAGTCCTGGCCCATCCGCACAAGTGTATCGTAGATAGCCTGGTCGCCGTGCGGATGGTAGTTACCGCCCGTATCGCCGACGATTTTCGCGCATTTGCGGTGCTTGCTTCGCGGCCCAAGATTCAAATCGTTCATCGCGGTCAGTATTCGTCTCTGCGAAGGTTTTAGGCCGTCCCGAACGTCCGGCAGGGCCCGCGAAACGATTACGCTCATCGCATAGTTCAGGTATGATTTTTTCAGCTCGTCGAGGATACGCATATCCTCAACACCAGCGTGGTTCTCCACGGCTGTCTCGGCTTCCATACCGTTCTGCGGTATCTCTTTTGCCTTCCTGGCTTTCTTCTTTTTCATAATACTTTTTTGCTATCCTTAAATCATTTTTTATACGTGATAAAATAACTGCGACCACCCCAAAAGTCAAGAAATTGCACATCAAAATCCCCGCAAATCCAATAAAAAAAGCTGTAAGCATAATGCTCACAGCCCTTTAAGCAAGGCAGTTCGTTTGCGAGCCTGGATTTCCATAATTGGCCAGGACGACCATTTTTATAAAATCGGTTTTTTTAATTTTTGTTCGTAGTTCTTACTGCCTTTTTGACCACGTTTGAATCCTGCATATTCCTGATTTTATCACGGTTGTTTTATCCCCAATTTTTTGGCTATACGGCGGATTTATTGTATATTTTATATGCTAATGTGTGTGGATGTGGGTGTGGAAATATGACGTTATTTGGGCAGGATGCAGGTCCCATTGTTTATCTGTGGACCGGGATAAATCTGTATTAAGCACCAGCTTATAATCCGGAGGAAAAATCGTGAAGACTATTGAAATTTCAGAAGAGCTCTATGACAGGCTCAAAAATTTTGTGGTTGACCCGTTCGATGACAGCCCGGAAATTGTTATCAGCCGTATGATAGATATTGTAGATAAAGCCAGGAGTTTGTGGTCTTCATGGGACACATCAGAAGAAACAGAACAGCAGGCGCACCCTCAAAGCCCAAAGACCAAACGGTCAACCTCAGGGCAGGAACAAGTTGGCGTATTATTATAAGATAGTGCTTTAGTCCGCAGCGTGGACCGAAAGCTCAAGCTCTGCAAAGCCTGCGTCGGATGCGATTGGCAGCCATCATACGTTTGTATCGGCTTCCAGCGGTTTTTTTGCAATGTCATTGCGCGTGGACCCCGTTAGAATTTCGGACTCCACTTACTGACTATAATCCTCCAACCAGTGCTGTGCCAATATCCCCAAATCGTAAAAATTGACTATACCATCACCACCCCGCCGTGGAGCAATATCTCTATAAACGTTACCGGTGAGCCAAACTTCGCTCAAAATACTCAGGTCGAAAATATTCGTGACACGGTCCCTGTTGAAGTCCGCTTCAAAGGGCAGAATCTCCGGCAGAACACACATCTGGGTTGTAAAGTGATAATCGTATTCATCCGGATTCAGAAAGGGGCTTTCATAAATCAGCTCCACGAAAAAGGCCGTCCATCCACTCTCAGGTTCATCAACCTGTCCAATGTAAATCCCGCCCCCCTCATCGGCCAACGGGGAACTTGACCACGCATCTCCAATCGTAACGAGCCGGAAATCCCTTGTTACCGGATTGCTTGCCTGCCATAGATTAACGGCCTTGGGAGTGTCGATGGTTTCTATTCGAATGGAACCATCCTGCTGCAGAGACCAGGAAAACTCAGGCCGGGTATAGCCGTTTAAGAATGCGTCGTAATACGGCACCATACTGTTCAAAACATCATCATACGCATTAGTCAAATAGTGGTCGGTGTTCGGTACGTGGCGCAGATAGGTCTCTCCTGAAAGCCCGTCGATGTAAAACTGAATCGAATCCATTACAAAAAAATCATCACCAGCCGAGTTAATAATAAACTTGGGCATCTGCAGGCGGTCGCGATACTCATAAGGGTCGACAATCTCCAAAAGCTGCGATGCCTGCGGTATATCGAACCAGTCAAAGATTCCAAGCTCTTCGTAAGGCCAGAGTGCATCGGCCCAGAATCCATAAGCGGCCCAGTGATGTGCAAATGACCGTTTCATATTTAATAAATCGCTTACAATCGGCGCTATGGCGGCTACGCGATTATCCGGGTCGACCGCAGCGGTCAACCACGCCGTCCACCCACGCTTTGAACCGCCTGTTAAGACAAATTGATTAACCGGCCTGGCCCCACCCGTAACCGCATCTATAAAATCCTGAACGGCATCCATACAGCGTACCACAGATTTCACCATCGGCAGTTGTACGGGCCAGTTGGCGTCGCCGCTGTGCAGGAACTTGTCCCAGGAATAAGCGATAATCTCATCCTCGCTTCGTGGTGTCACCTCATCGGAAAACTGCAAAGGTTGATTCGGTACCGCCGACAATACTACAATAACCGAGCCTGTTCCTAAAGATAGCTGCCGAAGCTGTTCGTCGTATGGCGGCGGGGGGTCCGAATTGTCTCCGCCATTGATTAAGAGCAAAGCCGTATCAGTGGTAATCAAAAAGTTATAGCGAGGCTTATAAACCGTTACCCAATGGGTCCAGACAACCGGGGCTACTTCTGAAGAATCGCGCCAGCCCAGCGACGTCAATTCGAGAGTGTACGCTGTCGTAAAAGAGTCGGAAACAGAGTCTGTCTCTATATATGAATAATTGGAATCCGGAGCAGCTACGTAATCATCTAAAGCTGTTCCTCCCGCCGGAATGGGGAGCATAAAACCAGCGAACAGAGCAAATATCAATGAAAAAGAATATTGACCGGATTTCATCTTGTGTCCTCCAAATTTGTCAGGCTTTTCCTGTCAACCCTCACTCTCGGTAGTTTAACATTCGCCGGTGACTCTTTGTGGACGCCGCAGACATCTGTGGCTGGATTCACAGCGGTACAAAATCCGGCTTTTTATACTTTTCCCCAGCGGCGCATCGCTTCGAGGCATTTCTCTATACTGACAAGCGGAGGATAAGCGTCGCTCTCGTATTCAACAATGTACCATTGGGTACCGCCGATTGTCTCGCAGAACTCGAAGATTTTTTCCCACGGCAGCTCGTCATCGCCGATTATGGCGTTTGGCTTTGCCTTTGAGAAGGGCTTTAGGTGAATGGTAGTGGCCCGACCGGGATAGCGCTTCAGGAACACCATAGGGTCGCCGCCGCCTGCCATAGCGTTGCCGGTATCCAATTGCATAACTACTTCTTTTTTTGTATTACCGAAGAACGTGTCCCAGGGCAGCTCGCCGTCCAAAGGCTTGAATTCGATGCTGTGATTGTGGTAACCAACCTGCATGCCGTGGGGTTTTACCTTGTCCGAGAGCTCGTTAAACAGCTTCGCTGATTCCTGCCAGGCCTTGCGGGAGCTTCGATACTTTTCCGGCAGGCCGGGTACGATGAGAAACTTGTTGCCGATAGTTTTATTGAATTCGATTGTCTTTGGCAGCTCATCGCCCAGCAGGGTATCGATTTGAGTGTGCGTGCCGCAGCATAACAGACCTGCATCATCCAAAAGTTTTCGAAGTGTTTTTGAGTCCCTGCCGTAATAACCTGCGAATTCGACACCTTCGTAACCCATCTTTGCCACTTTCTGGATGGTGCCCGGCAGGTCTTTCGCACATTCGTCGCGAACGGAATAAAGCTGTACGCCAACAGGGATTCGTTTTTTGCATTTTTCCTTCCTGGAAAACACAGCCAAAGGTTTGCATCCGGTACAGGCTGTAAGGAAACCTGTAACGCCGAGTTTTAAGAATTCACGTTTTGTTATTTTTTGCTTTTTCATAATGCTGTATAGTTTAGGGTCTGCCCGGCGATTTGTCAATCCTTAAAAAATAAAATCCCGTATTTACACATCTGTTTAAGCCATCCACCGACCTGATGATTCAATTCACTCGGACCGAGAAATAATGCTATAGCGGGTCTCTACAGCGTTTTTCTCCTGCGAAACCGGCTTCATTCAGTCGGCAATTGCTCTTGTTATTTGGTTTTTTACTGTTTTGTAACTATACTTTATATAGATGCAGGGGTGGAATGCTCTAAGTCATTCCGATAAAACATTTGAAAGCTGCCCGGATTGTTAGGGGGCAGAGCAGGTGGGTAAAAATGTGGATTGAAAGTTTAAAAGATAAAACATTTGTGATTTATATCGCTGTTTCTCGAGAACCGGAGCTGCACCGCGAGCTTGAAATCATAAGTGAAATTGTCCAGGGCAGAAGCGACTGCAACGTCATAATTAGTCTCGCTAATATCGAGATATTAACCTCCTCAAGTCTTGGACTCCTTATATCATTGCACAATACGCTGTCCGAGAAAGGTTGTAAGCTTATCCTGTGCAGAGTTAACCTGCCCACTAAAGGAATTTTTGTCACAGCCGGCCTCAATTTGCTTTTTAATTTCGCCGATGATATATTTGTTGCCATGACGAAAGTTAAGGATTCAGGACTTCCGGAATCGGTCGTTGAACATATAAAAGCCGGGTAGCCGACTCTGCTGTAAAATCTCTCTGATTGATATGCCGGAAGGTTCTATGGACGGGTTAAAAGCTTTTCGCGTACAGCCTCATGTCCTTTTTTATAGCCTATCACCCACGCCTTTTTGTAGCCTTCACGCCAGCCCTTTTCATATCCTTGCCTGTATCCGTCCCTTTGTCCCCGTCCATACGCCGCGTTGGCCCCTTGTATGTAGCCTTTCTCATAGGCTCTTTCATGTTCATCTTCACTGACCATTCATCTCCTCCTTTTAAGATGGTATTTATAGCTAAAGCACCGGTATACTCCTGAAAGAACTGCATAGACTTGAAGAGATAAGGCCGTATACCTATGCTTTTCCACTCCTTTGGAAATGATTCTGGAAAGCACATTTTATGTAGTCTAATCTATAAATCAAGGAAAAAAGTGCTAAAAATCGCTTTTTGGTAAAATCCGGTAGAAACCATAGGTTTTGTAAAAAACAAGGATTTTCAGGCTAAAGACCGCTGTTTGAAACT
>CAYVIT010000095.1:11430-12775 GCA_964451425.1 uncultured Pirellulales bacterium | reverse complement strand
TAATCGCCGATTTCAACGACCAGCTCGATTTGCCGGAAGCCGTATTTGTGATTGGCGAGCAATATTACAACGAGGCTTTTCGACATAAGAAGGAAGGCCTCGACACCGAAGCTAAAGAGAACTTCAGAAAAGCCATAGAAGTGTGGGAAAGAATAATAACCGACCTGCCGCCCTCTCCTATTACTCCCAAGGCTTACAATTTTATGGCTGTTTGCTATGTTCGACTGGGTAAGTACGAGGCTGCAATCAAATATTACCAGCAGGTCCTTGATATCTGGCCCGATTATCAGCATGCCTGCTATACCCAGTTTCAAATTGGTCGCTGCTATGAACGTTTAAAAAACGCGGGGGCTCTCACGAAATCCGAAGCGGACCTCTTAATAAGAACCGCCTATGAGGCAGTCGTTAAGAACCACCCGGATTGCTCATTAGTCAAAATAGCTCAAAACTGGCTCGATTACAACAAGAAACCGGTGGAAGGAGGCTTAAGATGAACAAACGATATTTCATCAGTCAATTCATCCTCCTTTGGCTATGCTGTAGCGTGAATATATCCTATGCCTGCAACCTGCCGCCAGTTGCAAATATTGGCGGCTGTCCAAAATATAAAAAAATGGATTATCCTGTATGTTTCATTGGCTTGTACTCTACCGACGAGGATGGACAAATAGTTGATTGGCGCTGGTATTTCCCGCCGGGGGCCTATGATATCGAATATGATCCGCTGCCGTGGATGGTATATTGCAAGTTTAGTTCTCAAGGCACCTACACTGTAAAGCTGGAAGTTGAAGATGATGATGGTGCAACAGGTGAATACAATTGTACGGTATATGTTCCTAAAGTTGACCTGGACATGACCGGCGTTCCTGATGAAGATGAGGTCGACCCGGGCGGATATATCGCCGTAAACACGGACGACGACAACACAAACAGCACACAGGACAGAAACGATAATGGAACCGTTGATGATGAAGATGACCTGGTCGAGATTACGCTTTCGATGGAACCGTCGGTCAATGAAGGTTACATAAAACTTCAGGCTAGTCCCATCGGCGAGGGCTTAATCAAGGTTTGGGAGGACGAAACCAAGGGCACTGAACGGAATGTGCTTGACCCATACGACCCATCTTACGCCATCTGGGATTTATCGGAAGGCCCGTTCCCTCCAAGCCTTTGGGTGGAGGGATATCACGTCCATAATACCAAACCGTGTAGCGGATTAATACTTTCTTATTTTAATGGATATACTCTTGATTCGGATGTAGTTAAATTTAATCCCGTCGAGGTTCGTCTTACTATGGATGGCGTAAATGAAGATAATGAGGAATTCCCGGGCAACTACATC
>CAYVIT010000095.1:0-11330 GCA_964451425.1 uncultured Pirellulales bacterium | reverse complement strand
TCTTACTATGGATGGCGTAAATGAAGATAATGAGGAATTCCCGGGCAACTACATCCTTTACAATAAAGATGATGACGATGGCGATGGTGTGCTGGACTATGACGATGGATATAATAAAAATGGTATTGAGGGTGACGAAGATGATGAAAATATTTATGAGAACGACCTGGTAATAATATATCTCAGCTGGGTTGAGCCTTCTAATTACATGACCGGTACGGTTACGTTTGATGTTACATCGGGAGCTTCGAAGGTCAGGGTTTGGGAAAACAGTACAAAAGGTACTCAAGTTAGTTTGCCTGCGACTTTTAATACGCCAGGCGATTTGAGCAAGACGTTTTACGTGGAAGGAATCGAAGAAAGTAGCGGCCCAAGGGATGTTACAATCAAGCTTACATATACAAAGCAAGGCCTTACCTTCGAGGATAAAATCAAAGTTACCGTCGTGCACGTCGAGCTGTACAGAGATGCAGAATATACACAACTTCTGGATGATTGGGCTAAGGTGCCGGGCGAGGACCTTTTAAGGTTGCCGAAGTATATGTTCGGCGAAGATGACCCAATATACGTACAGGTTAAGAACATAGGAATCGATCCCTCGAATATTGAGAATATTTCTTCAGCGGTGGCTGTTAAATCCCAATCCAGTTCTGAGTATATTTACTTGACTCTGCAAGAGACAGGAGTCGATACA
Organism: uncultured Pirellulales bacterium; assembly: GCA_964451425.1. GTDB lineage: Bacteria > Planctomycetota > Phycisphaerae > Sedimentisphaerales > Anaerobacaceae > CS2-K091. The sequence goes on along the minus strand of CAYVIT010000095.1, from coordinate 10,636 downwards.
GAAATATTCAGGAACTCAGAAGCAGCAGGAGAACTATTGTATTTATCAACATCCAGTTCCGAAGGAGATGGAGATAAAATAAAGGTGGTAGACGAAGAAGTACTGAATTTTTGGTTGAAATTCCCACCGAGGGATGGAGGAATATACAAAAGGTCGATGGATGTGATGTTGGACCGGGGTGAATTCTTAGCAATTGCTGGTTCAGAAACCTCAGAATTAAGTAATTGGCTAACATCCAGCGTACCTTACTTTAACCAGAATATATCCGATGCGAAGACTAAGATGCAGAATAACTACAAATGGTGGCAAAACGGATATATGAAAGGGATTTATTACAGCAAAAATGTTTTTGGACCAAGTGATCTTAATTACGAGTTAAGCAAGGAGATAGCTTTCAACGCAGGAGCCGATTTATATTCCTCTTGTGCGGATTTCCTGTTCTGTTCGAGTCATGGGGACGAAGGTCATTTAGTCATTATTCTTACTCTTAATGATGGTTATGTGATGTGGGATCCATATGCGACATCTTCCGGGAGCGGTTGGTCTGAAGATGTAGAATTCTGCTTATTATCAGCTTGTCAAGTCTTGGGAACGGATAGTGATCCAGACAAGTTAGTTAATGTTTGGATTAATAATTTTTTTCCTAAAGGAATTCACGCTGTTCTTGCAACCAGTGATGAGGTTACAAATGAAGCAATAGACGACGATTTCGGTGGTTTTCTTGATAGATTAAAAAATGGCGAAACCGCGGTAAACGCCTACAAAAATGCTTGTTATGGTCTTTTGTTTGATACACGTTATGGGATTCTTGTTCGTGAGGAAAATCTTATCGATTATGTCCTCACACCTGTTGCCAGCGCTGAATCCACACTTTCGAGAGATTATACGACTATTGATAACACATTTTATTACTTTTACTATGATGGTAATCAACAAATAATAAATCCTGTTAGAGGAGGTCAACATAATCCAGATTCCAACCGATACTACAACATAAAACATAAGATTGCTGAGGCCATTGAGTTTGAAGATGAGATTCAGATAGATATTTTATCATTGGACGAAGGAGAGCCTGCATTAATTATTCCTGAGGACGTTAACTCGTTATTTGAACATTACCGAATCGAAATGTTTTCATTTTCAGGATGGAATAAGATTGCAGATACAAGTGTGGTCAGACATAATATGAAAATATCAGAAGTGTCAGGTCGGATTAACTTAGAGCCCTTAGGATTAAAGATACCTTCTGATTACGTTCTCGATTCTCGTGGTAAAATGATGGTCAGCAAGTACAATGCAAATCCAGGCGGAATGTATCAATTAGGCGAAACTTGGTGCGAAGGCGAAACTTTTGAATTTATGAGGGAGCACAATGGCTGTAAGATATTCAATGACAGATTTAGAATAGCGATACAGAACAACACTATAATCTCATGTAGTTTAACAAGGCATCCGCTGAAAAAAACTGGTGCTTCGATTATTAAGAAACCACACTTTAGGTCAAAAGATAGTTCAATTAAATGGGATGACCTTCATCCAAGCCTTGTGTATAGAGTGAAGGATAAGGCCGTAGTTCCTTTCTGGCAGGTCCAGTACGACAATTATATCTTTCACTATGATATTGAACAAGTAAGTAATATGCGTTAATTTTCGTGTGTGACTAATGAAAACAAAACTTAAAATCATTGCTGTAATTGTTACTTTGGGTATTCTTCTGTTGATTATAGCTACATTTTTAATATTGCCTGGGTTTAACAAAAGTCCAAAGATACCTCTCAGAATCAAGGTTGATATGAACTGCAAAGTTTTGGCATCCTACTTGAATCCATACTATGTAAATCTACAGGGCAATATACCGGAAAATCCTACTTCTGATTTTATGAATTACCTTATGGGACTTGAGAAAAAAACGATATTTTCTTTCGGGCCACCGGTAAATCTGTACAAATCCAAAGATGATTTGGGTGTCTATCTTTTTTTACCACTCAGCCTTGAAAGCGAAAGACCTGTTATGATCGGTTACACTACTCCAGTTACAACTAAGAAAGGCCAAATATACAGAGGAGTATTTTTTCTGCGTGAGAAAGAAATTGTTACAGGCACTATAGATGATTGGGTTTTGAGAAATATTATTGGAAGCGAAGACCTTGAAAAGAGAAAACCAGACCTATATATATGTAGGCAAAGACTAAGATACTTTCGGGACCAATCTCGAAAAAGAAGGTGAGGATTATGGGGAAAAAACCAATTAGCCGGAGCAAATAGAGTTATTAAAGAATCCACAGTTTTTCCGTGCCGTTTACCCCGTTAGAAAGAAATCCCTGCTTTCTAACGGGTTTTACACAAAAATTCCGGCAAGAACAGAACCAATTAAAAAAGATATGAAATATTGGGGCAAACTTATATTTTATTGAAAATCGAAGAGGGATTGGGTCTTAATCATTGTTACCTGTTCCGGATAAGCCGCAAAAGTGTGGATGTGCAACTCACTTCGCCTGGCCTCGAAATCAATATAGCAAAACGGCTGCAAACCCCCGATTTCCAGCTCCGGGAACTTGACAAACACGCCGCGGTTCCGCGCAAAACGGTCGAGATCGACATAGCTCTGCCGATACAAGTTCGGACTCATCTTCTCGACCTGGAAATCCGTCATATAATTCAGCCCCTTGCTCAAAGTGAGTTTATGAGAACGCGGTCCACGGAATTGAAAACGCTCAATCAAGCCGCGAGAGGGCAGCATCTGGCCGGGCGTACTAACAACTTCAGCCATGCAGGCATCTGCGGTAAAAACGCTGACAACATGAGTGCAGCCTGTTACCCAGATAATCGCCTCGTACTTGGCGGTCTTTAATCGCCGATTGGCGTAAATCTGGAAAAGCTCCGGATGTAAAGGCCTTTGAAAAAGACTGAAGGTCAATTCTTCAATAGCCACATTGATTTGCGGTAATTCCATCAAACAGTATCCCCAAACAACAAACCTTATCTTAATGTTAACGTCATTATACACAAACTGCCGCAATTTTTCAAGTATAATATCAGTATTGATAAGGGCGATACCGGTGCTTATAGGACGATTATTTTGCAAGCTCTGCCTTCTAAAAGAGTAACAACAACAAAGTTTTTATAAAAAAACTTACTCAAAAACAGAGAATTTGTGGATTTTTAATACTGAAAAAAGTGAGCGTTAATAGAGACCGTGATAATATTGTAGAAAGCGTGAGTACCGGCCGTTATTCCGAAACCCCGAATTGCGAAAAGAACTGCAAAATACACGCCGGCCAACGTTCTGAAAACAAATCTCGTCAAATTAAACGGGTCAGCCGGATTCAACTGCCCACTGAGAAAGTCTATATGATGATGTGCACTAAACAACGCCGCTGAAATAAGAACCGACAATATAATTGAGTTCTTATGGTCCAGCTTGAAAACATCCTGAAAAAGCATCATCAGAACGCAAATCAAAACCAACCGAAAGATAAGCTCTTCATATATCCCCGCACCTATACCGGTGGCGATGTTTACGAGCCAGTATTTCCAGTTCATCGTACTGCCACGGTCGGATACACTCGTTGATACACCATTCTCAGCAACCGCCGAACAACTCGTAACAGCAGGGCAGTGAACTGAGCCATCAAACCGGGCAATATCAGCCTGTTTTGAACCCATAGTATTAATGAACAAAACCAGTACAATCAGGGGTACCGCAAGCAAAACGCATTCAACAACCATTCGCCAGATATCTCCAAGCCAGAAACTCCACCGTTTGCCCGATGTCAATTGAAGTGCTATCAAAATTACCACAACAACCAAAGGCGGCGCCACCCAGGCCAGTTTGCCGCCAAAACCAAGAGAAGCGAGCAGCTTTTGAAGCCAGACAAACGTGACTACGCTAACGGGGGAATGGTCCAGCAGATCGGTGCTGCTGGAAACAATACAAAGCTCATAAAAAAGGATAAACGGCAGGAGAAAAACTATGGCATAAATCGGCCGAGACGTCCGTTCCAGATACGAGTCTCTTGTAAAGTTAAGCAGTTGACTCGTGTTGTATCTGAACTTATCCTTTGTTGAATGGGACTCTCTTGCCTGGAACCTTTTCCGTTCTCTTGCCATAAGACACCAAAAAAACAGTTGACTGAGTCGATTAAATTTCAGAGAGTTTACTTGAAATAAATCTAAAATACAACAATTAAACAAAGTGCCTTTTTAACAACAATAATTAAGGTAATGATAAGCGAACAGTTGACCGAAATTTACCAGCTTCTTTTCGACCGCTTTGGCCCCCAGCACTGGTGGCCCGGGCAAAGCCAATTCGAGATAATAACAGGCGCCATACTGACCCAGAATACAAACTGGATCAATGTCGAAAAGGCAATAGCAAATCTAAAGACGGCCGATTGCTTAACGCCCGAAAGACTTTATCATCTTGATTTCTCACAGCTTGCAGAGCTAATCCGACCAGCCGGCTATTATAATATAAAAACAAAACGGTTCAAAAACTTCATAAACTGGCTCTTCGATAATTACGATGGACGGTTGGCAAACCTTGAAACCGTTGACACCGACCAACTAAGGGCCGAACTTTTAGCAATAAAAGGGATTGGCTATGAAACCGCAGACTCGATTTTGCTCTATGCCTTCGAGAGACCTGTTTTCGTCGTGGATGCCTACACTGCTCGAATTGCTTTCCGTCACCATTTAATCGAGCCGGACGCCGGGTATGAGCAGTTACGCGAATTGTTCCAATCGAACCTGCCGGAGGACACGCCGCTTTTCAATGAATACCACGCATTGCTGGTAAAGGTCGGCAAGGAATTCTGCAAAACGAAAGCCAAATGCTCCGGCTGCCCACTTGAAAAGCTCCCCCACTCCCTCGACACCGAATATTTCTAATTCCCCGCATCACCTCTTCGTCATTCCAGCGCGACAGCGTTACCCATTCCCAGCCAGGCTCCGCCTCATACAAACGTGATGCAAAACCAACAAAAAAGTCCCCCAGCCCAGGACCAGCAGGGCTATAATAGAAATGAGATTTATCATGGCACTGAACTGTTTATGCCAGACGATTTCTGGAAACGCCATAAGGTAGATTACGAGCATAAGTAACGACATTACATAAATTGGCTTTCTGTAAAAAATCAACCGGACAGCAAAAGCAAAAGGTGTAATCAACAAAGGAACAAAAAGATTCCTTGCGCCTATGGCGCGATAGGTAAAGGTGACCTCTCGCAATGTGAATTCCGGTACAATTGCCTTAAACAGCATAGATAAAGCCACCATGGCTACAGCCACAACGCTAATCGGAACTGCTTCTATAGCGACCGCTGTTATTGTCCCGGCAAACCTTTCTCTTCGGCCCCCTGATATCAGCATACTTGAGTGCACCGGCAGCCGCATATTCATCACGATAATCATCGGCATAAAGAAAAACATAAATGTTGCCGCCAGCCCCATATAACCAAGGAAGAATGACATCAGAATTACAATAATTACAATTGACAATATACTCTTCAACTGTAATACCGGCACCACAGAAGCCGCGTATAACGCGCCCCATATATATCGTCCTGCACTGACGTAGTTATACCTGTTCATTCGGCCGAGAAAAAATCTCTCCATCCGCGGGCTCGTGTATTTTTTCAATTTGTCCCACTTTCCGGCCATTCTAATCCGACTGATTTTTTTCATCTTGGCTGGATTCCAGGCATCGAAACCAGCCCACGGCACATTGCAGTAACGTCGCGCCCGGCCCTCATCGCCCAGCCATACCCATACAACACAACCGGTCAAAACTCCCACCGAAATAACCACAAGAGGATTTTCAACAATCACCCGTTCTAAAACTGTATGCAGGTCGAAAAACTGTCCTGCGAAAATTATCACTGGCAGAAATCCTATGAAAGCCACCGAGTTCCTGGCGGCGAAAACAAGTGCGGCCCCTATCAAATAAGAAATCAGACCCGCAAAAAAAGCTGAGCAAACCGCAAGAATCAATTGCCCCGCATTCAAAGAGGGATATACAAAAAACAGCAGCGAGCCGAAAATATTAAAAAATATTCCCACACAAAATACAAATCTCCTCACCATCTTCCGGTGCCCGGGCAGGCAATAGGAAAACGGCTTGGACAGGACCTCTAACGGCAGCACAGCAAACAAAAGCCCAACGACAAACGCCAACACAATTAATCCTATAAAGCGTCCTGGCTCCTCCGGGCCCTTAAACAACACTGCGATCCCTGCAAGCGCAAAAATTACCATAATCACATAAACCAGCCAGAGACCACGACGCTGATAAAGATGTTTCAAATTGACGGTTAAGATACTCATTTTTACACTCCGGTAACGTGTTCTTTTTTTACCTTTTTAACTGACAACTATCTTGTATATCTCTTCCAGCGGCAGCGCCTCAATCTCAACCCAACAATCCAGGCTTTTTGCCTGCTCCTGTAATTTCTCTCGCGGGCAGTCCTGCACCGTCAGTATCGCCTGCCCGTCGCTCCGCTTGCAGTGCACCACGTTTTCAAAGGGCAGCTCGGCAGGCAGCTCTTTGCCCAAAGCGCTGATACGCACTCGGCTGAATCGCTCCCGCAATTCGTCAAAGCTGGAGTCCAATAGGATGTGCCCTTCCTTCATTATCACCGCGTGGTCGATGACCTTCTCCACATCGCTGAGGATGTGAGATGAAATAATAATAGTTCGATTCTCAGTTTGAATAATCTGGAGCAGCAAATCCAGAAACTGTGCCCGTGCCAAAGGATCCAGGGCCGCCGCCGGCTCATCCAGTATCAGCAGTTCCGGCTCAAAGCCTATCGCTAAAAGTATCGCCACCCTTTGCCTCTGCCCCGGCGATAAAGACCCGACACGAACTTTTGTTGAAATCTCGAAGTCTTCGATGTATTTTTCTTCCAGCTCACGGTTCCAGCTTTGATAATATGCGCTGACATAACGGATTAGCTGCTGGACTGTCATCCAGTCGAGCAGTTCACCTTCCTGGTGAACATACCCTATCCTCCCAAGCTCTTTCGGCCCCAGCTTTTTAGCTTCACATCCGAACGTAACACACGCTCCTTCATCTTCCAGGTACAGCCCGATGATGTTTCGCAGTAATGTGCTTTTGCCTGCCCCGTTGGCTCCCAACAAGCCTATTATCCTGCCGGGGCATATTTGAAGGTCGATATCGTCAAGGGCCTTTATGTTTCCGAATCGTTTGCACACCTTGCGCATCTGCACTATCGGTTTTTCACTATTCATTAGAGTGACTCCTTGTTCTTGAATCATATTTTTTATACAACATAGCCAGCATTTCTACGGCTTTTTCTTCAGGTATTCCCAACTGCACCGCTGTAACCGCCGCCTTTCTCAAAATCTCTTCCAGAAGCTGAACCTTGGTATGTGCTTTTTTGTCCTTTTGCAGCTTGCTTACGAACAGGCCTATCCCTCGGCGTCTTTCCACCAGCCCTTCGACCTCAAGCAGTGCGTATGCCTTGCTGATTGTCATTGGATTAACACCCAGTTGTGCCGCGAGGTCGCGTACAGACATTAGTTGCTCCCCTTCGCTCAACTGCCCGGCCATAATCTGCCGCCGTATCTGTTCGATTACCTGCCGATATATGGGCACTCCACTGTGATGGTTGATTTCCAGTAACATATCGTATCGTCCTTATTCTGTATTACTGTATTAGCTACTTAATACAGTATACAACATCAAAAATACTTGTACAAGAAAAAAAATGGAATTTATTTTAAAAATTTAAGAAGATTTAATTCCCCCACCCACAAAACGCCTATGTTTTTTATATACAAGCACTTATAAACTTAACAATTATTGCTCGGACACGCTTTTTAGAAAAATCACTGGTTACGCTCACCACCGAAAAGGGGACCCAATCGCCCTTTATGTTATTCCGGCTGTTATCTCCAAAGGCCTATACTCTATGGCAGCAAAACCATCGTTGGCCAAACTGACAGCCTCTTGACGAACACCGAATGATAGTGGAGAATCTCATGTAGTAAATGAAGACTATTGGTGCACCTAAAATCGGAATCCTACTCGAAGGGTAATATATCATGGTGAAAAAAACGCTTTTCTTATTACTGTTGTTAGTCGGTCCATCCGCTCTTGCTCAAACGAGCGATTATTTCAACGCTACCTATGGCAAGCTGCTTCCCAGCTCTACTGCCAAAGTTGGTCTGTGGTGGGCCTCATCAGGCTGGAAAATAAACCAAGACAAGCCGCTGCCAAAGGCAAGGGGACAAGCAATCAAGATATGCGCCGCTCGCAATGAAGCTGAGGCCGCTCAATTAGTAGTTCGCCCTACTGTTACCATTAAGGATGTTAAAATACATCCCAAAGCGTTGAATGGGCCGGATGGAGCGATTATCCCCCCGGAAAATATCGAGGTATTAAGGGTACAATACGTCAATGTTACACTGCCTACAGATAAAATTTCTGTGCCCGGTTTCTGGCCTGACCCCCTGCCACCGTTACAGAATCCGATTAATCTCGAAGCCAACAAGAATCAGCCATTCTGGATTCGTGTGAAAGTTCCTCGCAACGTGCCGGCAGGAATGTATACAGGAGGTATTGACCTATCCGGGCAAAACTTCGATGCTAATGTCACCCTGCGCATCGAAGTATATGGTTTTGTCTTTCCCGACCGGATGACTTGCACGACGGCTTTTGGTTTCTCGCCGGGCAACGTATTTCGCTACCAGAAGATTTCCAGCGAGAAACACAAACGCCAGGTCCTCGAAAAGTATTGGGACAGCTTCAGCAACCATCACATATCACCATACGACCCGGCACCGCTCGACAGAATCAAAGTGACATGGCCTAACGTTAAACCACCGGCCGACAATAAATACGCAAACTGGGAGGGTCTGCGTATCGTTGATAATGAATCTCATTCCGGCAACGGAGCGCTGCTCATCTATGATGATGACCACCAGAGTAATGTTACCGTTTCGTATCGGCCTCTTATAGAAATACCGCCCGGCGGCCTGAAGGTACGATTTTGGTATCGTACAGCAGTGCCGGACCACCGCTTTGGCATTGCACTTAACCACTATGACCAGGACGGCAAGTGGATGTCCGGCAGAAATAATGATATGACGCTAAAAGGCAACGGCAAATGGCAGCTTTTCGATGCCTTGGTGAGCGATTTTCCGAAAGGAGCGAAGTTCATAAGACCTATGGTAAGAGCGACTACATGGACCGATGCCGGGGAACTGACGGGTCTTGTATGGTTTGATGAGGTCTCTTTGAAGAACGCGGCCAGTGGAAAAGAGCTGGTTGAGGGCGGTGATTTTGATATTGAAAAACGGACTGAACTTGTTGCGCCTGCTGAGCAGTTGAAAGTCAGTTTCGACTTCTCGGTCTGGGACAATGCAATGGACCGGGCAATTAATCAATATCACTTTAATTCGTTTCGCCTCAGCATACCGGGCCTCGGCGGCGGAACGTTTCATGCAATCTCCGAACCGTCTCTGCTGGGTTTTAAGGAGGATGAACCGGAGTATCCTATCATCCTCAAATCCTACTGCAAGCAAATGGAGAAACACCTGGCCGAAAGGGGCTGGCTGGATGAAGCTTACGTCTATTGGTTTGACGAACCAAGCCCGGACCAGTATGCCTTTGTCATGAAAGGCTTCGAGAAACTCAAACGTTACTGTCCGAGAATTCCGCGGATGCTCACCGAACAACCCGAACCCAAACTCGAAGGGGGGCCGAATATTTACTGCGTTGTCTCAAACCTGTATCGAGATGATGCATCCGAGAAACGAAGGGCGTTCGGGGATAAATTCTGGTGGTATGTCTGCACAGGCCCAAAGGCACCCTATTGCACCTTGTTTATCGACCACCCTGCGACTGAAATGCGCGTCTGGCTATGGCAGAGCTGGCAGCGAAAAATCGAGGGAATACTCGTCTGGCAGACAAACTACTGGACCAGCTCGGCGGCCTATCCCGACCAGCCACAAAATCCATACGAGGACCCAATGGGCTGGACGTCCGGTTACAGTACACCAAAAGGCGAGAAAAGACCCTGGGGCAATGGTGACGGCCGATTCATATATCCGCCCCCTGCTGCCGCAGATGCCAATCCGCCGGGACCTGTTCTCGATGGGCCCGTGGACAGTATCCGCTGGGAAATGCTGCGTGATGGCATTGAGGACTACGAATACATGGTCATCCTGGAAAAACTCCTCAAAGCCAAAAAGGAAAAACTCACCGTCAAGCAACACCAAGAATATGAATCTCTGCTTAATGTGCCGGAAACAATTACCAAAGATATGACTACATTTACGAAAGATCCAACCCCAATCGAGGCTCGCCGTGACCAGATAGCTCGAGCTATAGCCAAGCTAAATAAATTGTGAGTTAAACCTACCTGGCAGCTTTCGTCCAGTCCTCTTGTCTTACGCCGTGATAAGTCGTCAGGACGTACTCAAATTTATTCGTTGACCTCGGCTGCAAAACAAGCGTGAACTTGACCGTATCCAGGTCAACCTTCTCAAACTCCTGGCTTGTTTCCAACTTCCAGTATTGCGTGGGAAAGTTACGTTGAATCTCGACCTTGACACCAATATCGCGAGTATTCTTTACTTCTATTTTGAACTTACGGACCTCATCCCAGCCGGA
>CAYVIT010000094.1:0-12812 GCA_964451425.1 uncultured Pirellulales bacterium | reverse complement strand
CAGGGCTGGGATTATCTCGCTTTCTCCTCTCCCTCCGCTCCCAGCCCTGTTTTTTATGCGCAAAAAAGTATTTTCTTATCAATACTACATATTTCCCTGTCCCTCTAAGCAGAAAAATAGGTTTTAATTTTCTTTTTGAGATTATAAAATAATAAATACCATTGGAGATAATTTTGCCCTTCTTGTAGATCCCGGTTGACTGTACCGGGTTGGAAAATTCCACCACTGCATAATTTTTAAAAAGGGATAAGAAAGTGTTGAAAAGTGAAAAGGATTTGATATAGTATGCAGAAGGAGTAGGAACTCCTTAGTTTTTCTAAAAAGAGGACTTTTGATCATAACTATCTATGGATTAAAAGATACAGCGTAGGAATGGTTGATTTCTGTAGAGTTTTTGGACTCTCACTTATTGAATTCAGGAGGTAAAGGATGAGGGCTTTAAGGTATTTTGCTCCAATACTATTGACTTTGGTGTTCTCAAGTTCAGTACATTCGGCCATCATTGGAGGTACAGTCACTAAAATTCCCCCGCCCTTGAATACGGGGAATGACAATCAACAAGTTGATGAGCTTCTCGGATTCGATGAGTTGCAGAATGTGGTACTCACCAGTGATCTGGTTGTAGACAAGCCCAGTGGTGTCATACCAGCAGGGACAATAGTCAGCAGTCACTACATCATATATGATCCTCCAGGCAGCTCTACTTCAATATTGGGTACTGTGATTGTGGATCAAAATGTGGTAGGTGTAATCTATAATACGAATAACCTTAACAACAGCGATTATCTTGGCCTGCCGACCACCAACTATCTGAATCCTTCCTTGAGAGGTTATGAGACAGGTGATACTGCAACAATTGAAGATGTAAACACAGTGTCCTTTGATCTTACGGCCGGCACGCCAGGGGACTATGCACGGATTATCACAGCATCCGACTACACGATACAAGGACCCCAATTTGTCATGCGTACTCCCCATGCAGCTCCGGGAGGTGTTCACACCAATGAAAACGGCGTTGGTTCGGTCCGTCTGTTGTTTAATCAACCAATCAGTTTTCAGGGTGACGATGTCACTGTGACCGATGAAAACAGTCAAAATGTGGTCGCCTACGCTACTGGAAGCGAAAGCCCATTCATGATAATCACTTTCGACATGGTTCTGTTTGCTGACAAATATACGATTACAATTCATGATACGGTGAGAAGTACGGATACCGGATCCCCCATTGATGGAGATAACGATGGAAATGCTGGAGGGGATTATGTATTTATGATGGAGCATCGAAAACGAACAGACAGCGATAATGACAATGATATCGATTTTGCTGATTTGGCAAGACTAGCTGAAGACTGGTTGTGGGGGAAGTAGGGAAATCCTTACTTATTACTGTTGGGGTAGAGAAACAGGGCAATTAATAAGTTAGGACGGTGCTAATATTATATCCTTCGAGTTTTTCACGGCCGGCCAGGTCGCTTAGCTCGATAAGAAACGTTATCCCCACAATATGTCCCCCGATCTTTTCGATGAGTTTGCACGCTGCCGCCATTGTTCCGCCCGTTGCTAATAAGTCGTCAACCATCAAGACCAACGCTGCCCGGCCTATGGCATCGCTGTGCACCTCTAAAGTGTCGGTACCGTATTCCAAATCGTAGGTTACGCTTTCGGTTTTGAAAGGCAGTTTGCCTTTCTTGCGTATGGGTATAAAGCCGGCCCCCAGCCTTTCTGCAACCGCCGCACCAAACATAAAACCCCTCGCTTCCACTGCAGCGACATATTCAACTCCGACCTCTGTAAAACCGACACACATAGCTTCGACTGCTGCAGTAAAGGCCTTCGGCTCAGCCAACAACGGCGTGATATCGCGAAACAAAATCCCTTTTTTAGGCCAGTCCGGTATGCTGCGGATGTATCTTTTCAACTCTATTGCTTCTGCCGGCATTCGTCTAACCTCCCTGTATTTTTTCAAAGTAACGTTTCCTTGAACGAACAGACTTCTCAGGTGCGGTTTCTATTTTTACATATTACCGGTGAAATGCAAGTATTATTGAAGTTTTATTGATTTGTTGATTGGTGCTACTCTTCGTTCATATATTCATATAGCCTGGTAAGTGCGCCGCGTAGAATCTGTCGAATTCTTTCTCGGGTCAGTCCCAACTTTTTGCCGATTTCTCTCAGTGCCATCGGACTCTTTCCATCCAGACCGTAATGCATTCTCAGGATAGCGGCTTCTCTCGGCTCGATTTCGTCGAGCAATTTCAAAACCTTTGCTCTTTCTTCATCCGCGACCAACGCATCCTCCGGCTGGTCGGCACTTTGGTCCTCCAGGGTTGTCTCCAAGATGTGTTCTTCGCCTGACTCATCGCCGTCGAGATTATCCGTAGCCGAGCTAAGAACTTTGACTATCCGATTTATGATATTTGCCTTTCGCAGGGGCACTTTCATTATATCAGCCATCTCTTCGATTTCCGGTGCTCTGCCGAGTTTGTGTTCCAGTTCTGTTGCAGTATACCGCCAGTGGTTTATCAGGGTAACCATATAGGTTGGTATGTGCACCGGCTGAATATTTTCCAGAAGTGCACGCTTGATACTTTGCTTTATCCACCACGCTGCATAGGTGCTGAAGCGAGTGCCTCTGTCCGGGTCGAAGTAATCAACTGCTCTTAGCAGGCCGAGGTTACCCTCTTCAATCAAGTCGCCAAGACTCATCCCTCGGTTTCCATATTTCTTTGCGATTTTAACAACCAGCCTCAGGTTACTTCTTACTAATTGCTCTCTGGCCCAGGGGTCGTTTTCTTCGGTAATAAGTTTGCCTAAATAGTGCTCCTCTTCCGCTGTCAGCAGTGATGCTTCGTCTATCTCTTTGAGATATTCTTTTATGGTTGCGTCAAATGCTATCGTGGACTCCCGCCCAGCCGAGGTCTTTGGACCTCAGCCGTAAGGGCAAATTGACCGTATTTTTCTTATGGGCGATTGGGCCCTCACTCACAAAAATCTATGTTACGTATCGGTCAGATAAGCCTGCGGGTTTACCCTGCCCCGTTGGAAATGCGAGTTTTTTGTTGGATATGCTCGGCACCTTTGGAATTTCTAACGGGTTTCAACTGCTTAATACAAATCCTGCCCCCTATGAACGCCCCATAATATGGAATATGAATGCATACAAAAAACAACCGGGGCCTATACCCATTGGTATAGGCCCCGGACTGGTGCAAATCCATTGGCTAATCAGTGATGTAAAGACACCGATTAGGGCCAAAGTTGCTGATAGAGCCATTCTTCCATTAATGTAGCATAATCTTTGAAGTTAATAAACCTGGAATTGGCAGGCTCCTCATCATACAAATTGGCAATCGACTCAATCGGGACGTAGACCTCGCTTAAGCCCATAGCGCCGACAACCTCTTCATTCGACAGTTGATAGTTGTAGATGCGTGCATCATCAACCTTGCCTGGGAAAGAACTAGCCTGCGTGTTACGCTTGCCAATATTGACGTAGTCACCGCGGATAGAGAGGTCCATGCCGGTTTGCCCAACCTGGACACCGTCTCCGTAGTACGTTATTGTTGTTCCATCAAACGTCATGGCATAGTGACGCCACTCTAAGGCTTCCTCATCAGTGAAGATTGTATCTTCGAAACACCAGGCGTGGGCGCCGACACCGCCGGGCCCGCCTATGCTTCCGATATTGAAGTGACTGCCGCAATCACCTCCCGGAGTTGAGAACCCAAAGACAAGGGTCCAGTCGGGGATGGTCATATTGTCGGCCTTTGCCCAGCAGGTGATCGTAGTGGGATCATTTCCACTAATACCAACTTCGGGGAGCGCCACATACTGGTCGTCGCCACCCGGCAGACTCAGTACCATGCCCCTGTCAGGGTCATCTTCAGTGGTAACGGCACCATAAATCGTACCATCGTGACCGTTGCCGGAGGTGTCGTTGACATCACCATCAAACTCGTAGCGTGCTACCAAACCCGCAACGTCGGGTTCTTCTGCGTAGATGGTGTAATCGCGTCCAAGCCAGTCACCTGCCATTACACGAACGTCTCTGGCGTCCACAAGGCAATCGCCTGTGAAGTCGGCTAACGGGCCGTACTCAGCACGACATCTGGGTGGATACAGCCGCATATCGTCAAAGTTGACGGTACCTTCACCACTAAGGCCGATAGCCATATTTTGGACACCGGTAATACCAGTCACGTCGATGTTCCATTCGGTCCAGTCTCCACTTTTCAGGTCGTTCATATCACCATCATAAGAGAACGAGGAGGCTGGGGTAATAACAGAGGCCTGAGCCGAAGCTGAAGTTGCCAACGCCATGTACATATCGTCGATAACATTGCCTGGGTCGCCTTTGAAGTACAGAACCATTGCTTTAGCGTTGCCCGAATCCCAATCGCCGAACGGAGTGCTTCGGCTGACTTCGCCGGTACTGCCGATATCAACCTTCATCGACTTAGCATCCCAGTGCTTCTCGAAGTAATCAAGAGACAGCGCTGCACCGTTCTCAGACCAGGTGTCGTGTATCGGGTTGGTGGTGTCGTACTCAAGAAGGTTGAGAACCTCACCCCACGTAAGAGCAATGTCTTTGTAATAGCGAACCTCATCGATCATCCCGTTGAAGAATGATTCGGGACCGGTGTTATCGCCGTTGGCTCTTGCTCCAATGTATACGTTGTAATCATCCGATGGGATATACTCGGGGGCATCAGAAATTGCTTCCTGTTGTCCGTCGATGTATAGCCACTTCTGGAGTCCTTGACGTACGGCCGCAACGTGATGCCATTCGTTAAGTGAGACATCCTGGCCACCCGGGCCCCAGCCATCTTCATCGCCGCCGCCTCGTGTGGTAAAGCTGATCCTGTGAGTATCGCTGAGCCTTCGAATCTGCCAGCTAAGGCCGCTTTCGCCACGTTTGCCGATAATCACATTACTCCAGTTGCCTCCATACGATGACATATTGATCCAAACCGAAATACTGAAGTCATCGTAACCGGGATTGAACATCGGGTCATTGCCGATGTTCACGGCGTCGCCGTCACCATCGAAAGTTGCCACATAACCTCTTACGGCATCATCAACTATGGTCACGTCACCCATCGGGGTACCATGGAAGTTATTGCCGGAGCTGTCGTTCGCGTCACCATCAGCCTTGTAGTAGGCTATCATCGGACCATAGACCGGTGGCACAACGACGTCTGGAATAACCAAGTCGGGTAGACCGTTTAGATACCTTACCTCGCCTTGCGACAGGGCACGGCAATAGATCTGCAGGTCATCGACCATCCCATCGAAGAATGATTCGGTATCGTTGTTATCTGCATTGGCCCTTGCTCCAACATACACATTGTGATCGCACGCAGCGACTGAATCGGTGCTGACATCGGCCGTACCATCTAACTCACCGTTGATATACAGAAGCTTCTTGTCGCCATCACGTATGGCCGCAATGTGGTACCATTGGTCAAGTGAGGGCGATAGATTGCTTCTTGGGTAGTCATCGTTGTCTATACCTCGGGTCGTGAATGAAAGGTTTTCATCCTCGCCGAATCTGCGTATTTGCCAACCGACACCGTCATCGCCGCGTTTGCTGATAATCACATTACCCCAGCCACCTCCCCACGATCTGAGGTTGACCCAACCCGAAATGCTGAAGTTGCCTGCAAAATTGAAATTCGGGTCATTGCCGAGGTCGACACAGTCACCGTCGCCGTCTACGTCCAGCACACCGTCCAATACGTTCGCATCACCCACGAGCATGCCGTCGCGTCCGTTTCCGGAACTGTCGTTGGCATCGCCCTCAAACTGGTAATCAGCCAACAGGCAATCATCAGTGGGCTCTACTGAGTAAATAGTGTAACCGGGAATAGTGTAACCGCCGTCGATAACCACCTGTTCCGGAAGCTCTTCTATCGGTACCGGCGCGTCACCGTAAGGCTCAAAGTCTTCCACGAGGCGATAGTCTTCAATCCTGAAGCTCCAGATATCGCCTAATGTTACAGGCCATGGACGACCTTCCTGAATTACCTCGTCGACTGCCCAGTAATAAGGCTTGGTTAAGTCAAGCGGTCCCACTGCATACTCGGTAGTACCAGCGGGCAGAACTATCGGGGCCACAAGGCCGTAATAGACGTCATTATAATTGTCGCTGAAGTACAGACGGTGCTCATCGGCATCGTCTCCGGCGCCCCAGCTAAGGGTCGTATACAGGGGTACATTTTCCTCGCCGTTACGCGGGGTTGGACCCCAGGCCTGGAGCGGATCTGGCATCGAGATGCTCAAATTGTCGAACGTAGCAGTGCCTATATTACCGGCGCTGTGCGACGTGGTAGCCAAACCGATGTAAACGTACTTGTCCGGCTCCATCCAGATGTTGTCGCCGCCTACATAATTCCAATTCTCGTCGTCGTTCGACCAGTAACCTGTAAACCAGTTGTGGTCGCGCTCTATACGAACCCATGTCGGCGCAGTAACACCCCACCAGTCATTGCCCGCAGAACCGCCGCGGGTATCAGGGCGGCGCTGGAACCCAGCGTCTTCGTTCTTCGTATTTACCATAAAAGCGTGCCTCGAAGTCGCAGCCAGCGACTCACGAATCATCACGCCGGCCTTCGCCCAGTCATCTGTTTGCGGCACCGAAAGGACACGTGCCTTGACTTCACCTATGTCTCTGGTCAGCTTCATCGTCGTATAGTAGTAGTGGAATTCGTCCCACTCGCCCCAGACGTCACCGCCGTCAGCGTTAATTGTATGAATGCCGCTGACCTCGTCGTACGTATGACTACCTGGCGGGATAATGGGGTTGTCCTCACTGCGCGGGAAAGAACCGATGTCGATGCTGACCCAGTCGGATACTGTGAAGCTCCAAACGTCGCCTTCCCAGACCTCGGTGCCGTCGGTACTATTAACCTGCCAGTAATAAGTGTTGCCTGATGCAACCGCTGGCATGGGTAAGGTGGTCGTTTCCACCGGTACCATGGGATCCGCCGACGGCGTGGCAATCGATACCATTGCGCCGGGATCCGTACCGAAGAGCACTTCCTGTTGCGTGGCATATTTTCCCGCCGTCCAGCTAAGGGTCTCCGCCTCTAAAGGCGTCAAGTTTGCCCTACTGGCCGGCTTTGGATTAACGGCAAAAGCTGTCGTCAGAAAAGTGCCGGTAATCCTGGTTCGACTTGGCGCGTCAGGACCTTGCCAGGCCACATCGACCCAGTCGCCGCCGCCGCCTTCTTTCAACAGAATCTGGATGGCATACTTCTGACCACCCACCAGCGGAATCGTCGCCGACATCTGCTCTGGGTGTGCGTCAAAGTTTCCGCTGTAGCGGTACCAGCCGCAAATCTTGGCCAAGTCGGCAACGTCGTTGTTGGTGTTCAACCGCAATTCGCTGCCGTCGTCAGCCGCAATCCAGAACGTATAGTCGCCGCTCGTCCCGGGGACAAGATGACCTGACATCCGGACTCCATATGTTTCTACGTCGGTGTCCCCCGAATACGCCTCCGTGTACTCGGCGATATCATCCGGTGGCTGCATATACCTCGCGCTGTAGATCATTCTCTCAATTTCTTCCCACCACATGTCGCGCCATCTCTCCCAATTGATTGTACCGGTCCACCAAGGTGCTTCATAAAGAGTGCTAAAGCTAAAAACAGGACCTGCATAATCACCAGGCTGTTCGACAATCTGCCAGTAGTACGTGGTACCTGCTAAAAGTGGTGTGCCGGGGGTATAACTTTCGTCCCCCAGCGGCTTTGTGCCAGCAGGATCCAGAGCTGCCGAATCAGTGCCCAGGTAAACATCGTGCGAAGTAGCACTGTCTCCCGGCAACCAGGTAAGAGTCGGCGTTGTGGACAAATGAGTGCTTCCATCTGCCGGCTCCATGTTCCAGGGACCGTTAAAGGCCGGGATAGTTGAAACCATTTCATCGAACACGGACGTACACAGCAAACCACTGTGCGAGGAGACGGCCAAACCGATGAGAACGTCTGAGTCCATCGGGATGATTGTGGTGCCCTGAGTTGCCCATTGCCAACTGCCAAACATCCATTGTGCGTATTGGGCGGTAAACTCGTCGCCGACCCTTGTTAACCTGAGTTTCTCAGGAACAGTCTGGCCGGCTGTAATGCCGATTTGGGCGCAACCTCCTCCGGTTGAAGAACGGAATGCGGACTGGACACCATTTTCGGCGGTCATTGCCATGAAAACAAACTTGGAATCCGCTGCAGATGTCTCTCGAATCATCACGCCAGCCTTCGCCCAGGGGTCGGTCAGGTCCATACTGGTGATTTTCACTTCTAAGCTGCCGTCGCCCGACAGAGGCCGGAACATGTAGCCGAAACCGTCCGAGAAACCGTCCGGGCTGTCCGAGATGCCATAGCCGTCGGCTCTAATGATGAACGTGCCGGCGTCCTCCCAGGCATTACCGCCCGTGGTGTCAATGTCCTTGTAGACCCATCCTGTGAGATCAGGCACAGTTGATAATAGTTCAACTTCGGAGATCTGCATACAACATCCATTGTCGAAGACTCGAACGGCCGTGAATAAAACTTGATAGTGATCGTATGCTACATCATTATCAAACAAAATCGGCGTTTCGTTCTTTTTGTTGCGTGGCCACGGCTCCGCCTGGTTGAAATCGACGACATCGACAACGTCAATCAGCGTATACGGCCCGTCGATGCTGTCATTCGAACCATAGATTTCAACGATAACCGGGTCACGCTCTGGAGAGTCATTACCTGTGGTGAGCGTCATTTCGTTAACAATCATTCCGCCAAGTGATGCTGTAACCTGGAAACCAGTGGTCTCAGTCGCTCCTCTGAAATTCAGGTACTTCGTGTCGGCTCTATTGTCGATCACTTTATCAGGAGCTTCATTAGGAATAGGCCAAGAGTTTGCATCGTCCGGAACACCCTTGACCATATCCCCAGGGGCGGTAACATCAATCAAAGACGCCTGTGTCATTCCACTCAACAGCAAGCTGAACATTAACACTAAAAAAGCTATAATCGATAATTTACGCATAATAATCCTCCTTTAACAAAAATCTACACAAATTATCTTTCCTTCATTGGCTACAAGCCAAGAAAAAACATTTTGTTGTTTTCGACAGGCACTAAGTAAGCTCACTTCCTTCGTACAACAAGTACGAACATATACCATTAATCGATTCCGTGCGTGTCCAAAACAACTTACAACAACTTAACAAGCATCAAAGACCTTCACCAAACCCTGTGCTTGCTTCCCAAAAAATTTTTATTTAGGGCATGTTTTATACTCCTCCGTATTTAAAGAAATGTTTTATTATTCCTCCTTTCAGAGGCTTAACATAAATTTTATTTCTTAATTGAGAGAAACACTCCTCCACGATTCTCCTCTCACTTGCTCACAGCTTATTCGTAATGAGGAAAATCGCGTTAAGCCTAACTTGTCTAATTTACCAAATCATTCGTGTCCTCGTCAAGTTAAATATTATAAGATGTTACAAAATATTTAATCAAGAAAAATATCTCAGATACCTGAAAATTTTTTCGACCCCACAAAAACATATAACTGCCGTACATATCAATACTTACAATCATTTCAATCTAAATAATTTGGCCCAAAGTTCCTGTTATTGAAGGTTTTTTTCATCTTTGCAGTCGATGCGCTTGTTACTACAAGGCATATTCGGCCCAATTACCGGCGATTAAACCACTACCTGTTCCATAAACACTAAGAATTTTCGCTGAAAAAATTTTGTATTCTGTGGCACATTTTTGATTTCGCCGGAGTTAGAAATCATAAAGTCGTTATAAACGTTCGTTCTCGAACCCACCCCCGGCAGATAAATGTCGCCTTTAACGATATAAGCCCGTCTTTGTAAGGGTTCGGTCGCTGCTTCTAAACGTCCTATAATTGTATTCGGCGTGCTTTCTGTTATAGTATCGGACAGAACGGTTTGGCAGCTCCGAAGTCACCCGACAGCGGACAATGAAGGAAGCTGATAACCGTGAGAAAATTATAGATGCAAATTTTAATCTTAAGGTAGCTGCCTGTGGTTGTTTCTCCTAAAGAAACAAATTACCTCGATGATGGTTCTGGCGATTTGAATAACATTCGGTTTCAGGGGGACACGATGTTCCCTGGACATCCCATTTTGTTTCTTAGAAGGGCTTGACTCTGCCGAGAACAGCCAATACTATAATGAAGGTAAGAGCTATTATGAATATTTGAGCGGTAATATATGCGGAGTTAAAAAAAGGCATCTATCTTTGTAATGACCGGAACACAAAAAGGTGATTATTACCCGCTCGGACGGCGAACAAATGTGGTTGGCCGCGATGAGGCCCTTCTCATACAAATACTGGATGACCGAGTCTCACGCAAGCATCTGAGGATAAGTTTCGACAAAAAAAGCGGCCGGCATTATGCGGCTGATATGAACAGCAGGCACGGCGTGTTCATCAATGGAAGCAAAATCACTGACGAGACCGTCCTGAATGACGGCGACTATATCAGCATCGGAGGGACAGGTCTGCTCTTCGTTGAAAAAGACTTCGCCGACCGTGAGAGTGCGCTGTCTCACTTCAAAAAAGTCGGTGAGCGGGAACGGCCTACACATATTGATTTTGACCAGTAAAAAATAGAGATTCCGAGGCCGGTGGATTTGCTGGTTGAAATGGCAGTGCTGAGGTTTACGCAGTTTAACATAGGCAAAAACTGGAATCGAGCGGAATCGGGGGAAATTGCAAATTTTTTGATTTTTGGTTGGGAGCTCCTTTGCCTATCTTTTTTAGCTTGCCCAGGTTGATGGATTTTGCATAAAAATCATCGACCTTTTGGCAATACGGGTAATATATTCGGATTATATGGAAAAAGGTAGTGAAAAAAGGGGCCAGAAAATTGCAGAAATTTGCAGAAATTCGTCAAAATGTTCAAAAACTTTCATTTATTGTCAGAAATGTGCAGAAAAATCACCCATTTCTATTTTAACATTTTGTTAGTCTGGGTGGTATGGGGGATTTTAGTTTTGAGTTTGGCCACGGATTTCACAGACAAAGATAGCCACGAATGAACACGAATTTTCACATATATATATTTACCACGAAGGCACGAAGAAAAATTAGACAGGATAACAGGATTGTTTTGCCATAGAGGTTAAAGAGATATAGACAGAAAGATAGCCACAAAGAAACAAAGGCACAAAGGCACAAAGAAAAATTAGACACAGATTACGCAGATTGGGCGGATTTTGTTTTGCCAGCCGATGCGGACTTGGCAACGGCTTTCTCGATACCAGTATCTGTGAAGCCTGCGGCCGGCGTCCGCTGGGCCATCGGGGATGGCCCGCATAAGAATATGCAGGCCGGCAAAAGAGGGATTCTTTATTAACCACGGATTACACCCCATTAGAAGTGCGGGAAGTGCGCTTCTAACGGGGCAAGCGGATTAAAATAGATAAAAAGCATAATAATTCTGTCTTTCTTAGCAAAAAGGCCGAAAAAGTACCTCCTGAGGGTGCAGGCGGACACCTTTAATTTCTCCTTTTTTAGTTTTTCTAATCTTTGGCTAAGCTCCTCAAGTCTCATTTCTTCCCATTTTGAAAAAGTCGTCTCAAAAATAGCCTTTTCATCTTCTCCATAGAAATCTATGGGGGTAACGGTTAAAACTATGTCATCTCTTCCTTTGGGGATATCTTCGAACTTATATGCACCAATGACCCATGTTGCTTGCTCGCCAGGCTCTAATCCACCTGGGATATCATGAGGTAAATGGGCTCTTACCCAAGGAACCGAGCGTCCAGGTGAGGCGAAAACGCATTGAAATATCACTTTTGATATTGTATGTTTTGTGCCGTTTTTCACTGTCAATTCTATTTGGTAGACATTCTCTTGGTAACTGGATTCCCTTGCAGAAAACTGCGATAGGATTATTGCAAATTGTCTCCGACTCTCCTTGTCTTGCTCTGCTTTTGCTCGTTTTTTCTCAAGCTCAGCGATTCTCTCCTTAGTTGCGGCAATTTCGTTAATAATATGCTCCTGCCTTTCAATAGCCATCTTACGTTTTTCTTCTTCTCGCTCGGCAATTATACGATTGCCCTCTGCTATTATCTCATTTGCTGTTTTCCCATTGAGTTTATCTTTAAATCTTCGCATCATTCCTTCTGGATAAGCAGCGTCTTTAAAAATATTGCCAATTTCGGACATGGCTATAGCTTCCATTGCTTCTTCAAATTCCTGTCTTTTTTCGCTACTTAGAGGTTTTTTAACGGTTTCTATTGACTTTTTTAAATTCTCATTTGAAGACGAATCAATTTTTTTGTCTTTGCATCCAGCAATAATAACCATCATGGCAATGAGAATAACTATTTTTTTCATAACTGTTCTCTTCATTTGACTTTCTATTTACCTAATGTTTATTTTGAATTTTTTTATCCAAATGCTTAATCCTATTTTCCCAATCTCCATCCCATTGTGCTTTTAACGCTTCTTTGCAAAGAGCCAATGCTTCTTGAAATTTCTTTTGTTTTTCCAAAATAATAGCAAGTTGCTTGTATCCAGTATGAGAAGGAAGCGGTTCACCTCTCCACTTCTTACGAAATGCTTTTGCTGTTAAAGGAGCCAAAGCAATTTGATTCCGACACGCTGCAATAGCTTTTTTAAGAGCATTGGGGTTAGAATTACGTTCACGATAGTAAGTCTTAATCGTCTCATAATACAAAAAATGTTTATCAATGATGTTGTCGGCTTCTTGCTTGCTTAGTTTTGCCGTAATATCATTTTTGTGAGAATTACTTGGTCTTGATACTGAGGTAGGGATTTGTTTACTTA
>CAYVIT010000093.1:0-12849 GCA_964451425.1 uncultured Pirellulales bacterium | reverse complement strand
CTATCTATCAACTCCTTGTTTTTTATGCACGTTTTTTGTAGTGGCTAATCGCAACCTGTTTATTTTTAATGTGTTATGTGTCTTTTTTGCCGGACTAACTTTTTGGTTGTGGCTGAGGGCCAAAGGCCCGAAGCCGCGCCATGTCAATTCGTGGCTAATTACTCTTCAACTCTCCGCGCTCTTGCCTGTCCCCGCGGAAGCAGGGAGCGTTCTCATCGGTAAAAGACCGCTCTCACTTTAACGGCCAGCCTGCCGGGCATAGTTTGAGCCACAGCTCAGCGATAGTGCAGTAATCCTCAAAGTTGACATCATTGCTGCCGTCAAAGTCGGCTTTTAATCCGGAGCCGGTTTGCAGCCAGAGATCGCAAAACCTTCCCAAATCGTCAAAATCAACCACACAGCTTGTAATCCAGGAGGTTTGAACCTTATAAGCAACAGGAGCACTGGACGCCAAATGTATCCAGCCGATATTCTCTCCCCACGCCCAGCCGGAGAAGTTACCTTCGGTGTCGATGATTACGCCATAGTGTTCTGGGTCTCCAGGTACTTTGGGATTGAAGTTTATCCAGCCGACATTTTCACCCCAGGCATAACCTGATAGAAGCCCTGTTCCATCGTTTGTAACACCGCCGAAATTCGGGTCAAGATTTATCCAGCCGATATTTTCCGCCCATACGTACCCGGTAAGGTTCGCATCGCTGACGGTAACGCCCGGCCCTTCGTTCGGCTCAAAGTTCAGCCAGCCGACATTCTCACCATAAGCATATTGACCGCCGTCATCATAAGGGTCAATATTCTCGGCGCACAACAGACTCACCTGACAAAGCATGACCATGCAAACTACAAAAGCTTTCAATAGCTTATTTTTTTTCATCTTCTTTGTCCTTTCGCGTAAAAATATTCACACAAAATTTAAGGCGCATGATTAGTCCCGATTGTACTGGAAGGAGCATAAATATTCGTTGTATTATTAGTAGCCGTATTATTGTTAACAAGGCACTCGCCCGCAGTATGAATACCATAAACGCCGTTGCTGCGTGCCGTATTACCTATAATGTTCGATCCGAGACCTGTATGCATACCACCCGAATTGCCAAATGCAGTATTGTTGATCAGGCTCGTACCGTCACCGCAGTATATGCCGTAACCTGTGTTCTCGCTTGTGTTATTGCCTGTAACCGAACAGTCATGGCCCACTTCAATTCCATAACTCTCGTTGCTGTAAACCGTATTGTCGCTGATTATACAATAATCACGAACGGTGATACCTTTATCTCCATTATCATAAACATTGTTACAGCTCACTTTGCAATTTGAATAAGCACTGATGCCGTAATTTCCACTACCCGACACGACATTACCCGACACAATACTTCCCGGAAAAGCCACTATCCCCGCACCCGAATTGCCCCTGGCAACATTATCTTCAATGATGCAGTTCTCGCCGCAATAAATTCCATGGGCAAGGCAGTCCGTCGAAGAATTCCCTCTGACTGTACTTCCGTTTCCGGGAAGAATCCCCGTAAGCTTGCTGCCCTTAACCGTATTACCGACTATCAAACTGTTATCGCTCGTGTTGATTCCGTATTGGTTACCTTCAGTACTGCATCCTTTGACAATATTGTTCGTGCCTCTCAAACGTATACCCTGCTCACGGCTGCCGGAAACACGAACATCGATAATGCGTGTCCTATGACAATACATGCCGGCAATATCGGCTGCATAAATACCACGGCGAAAACCGTTATATGTAACTTCTCCATCGGAAAAGTTGCTACTAAAAATACTGCCGTTTCGTATTTCCACATTGTTTTTTCCGGGGGCAATATATATCCCGTCGAAGTTCAGGTTCGGACCGGGATTTTTAATGTCCCACGAAGACCTGATCACATGACCCATAAGATCGACCGTAACATTACCGGCGGTAATCTCGATACCATGTTTGAAGTTGATAAAAATATTACCCGTCAGATAGTACGACCCGGGCTCATCGATAACATACAGCCCCGTCGCGGAACTACTCAATGACTGAATAGCTATCCGAGGCTCAACCTCATCCAATGTCTTCATCGTCGGCCCAGGCGGCGCAGATGGCTCCAAATCGCCCGCATACACCATAAGCGAGAATACCACCAGAGCAGCTAAAGCCAATACACTCACTACCACTTTTGTTTTTTTCTGTTTCATTTCCATTTTTCTCCTTTTTTCTGTTCAGATTAATTTGCAATAAATTAGTATTCAGAATAGTAAAAATTGGCCCAGGGATTGCACGAAGTTATGTAATCGACAATAATCGAAGATAAAATCTGGCCCACGGCATTGCCGCTGACTATGGTGTAGGCGTTGGAGAATCCTCCAACGTAATGGGCGTTGGCCGTGTTCTTGATGATAATGTTCCGCGTACCGTCGACATCGATGCCGCGGGTGTCGTTGCTGGTAACGTTATTTCCCTCGATACGATTACCGCTGCCGGTAACATGTATGCCGGCACTGTTCCCGCTGATGAAACCATTTTTGGAACATGTGCTCCCTGATACGAGACAGTTGTTTTCAACTTCGATTCCGTCGCTGCCGTTAACAGAGACCGTGCAATCCTTGATTGTACAGCGGGTTGTCGCGGTGATTCCATCGCCACCGTTAAAAACCGCACTGCATTCACTCACCGTGCTGTCCCCGTCCGCGTCGATTCCTATGGCACCGCTGCCGCGAGCCGTGCATCCGTTTATGGTGGAACCGTTGGGTACCGTAATCCCGTTGACAGTGTTGGCTACGGCCGTACAACTGGTGAGGGTACAAGAATAGTCTCGGCATAATATCCCCGTTCCTGTATTGCGGGAAGCCGAGCAGTTGGTGATTGTGCCTCCGCCGCCTACTGAAAAGCCTGCGCCGCCGTTGAACCGAGCCGTGCATTCTGTAATCGTGCAGGAGTAACCCAACTCGATGCCGTTATTGCCGTTGGACAGGGTGGTACAGTCCTTGACAATGCCGCCCTCACCAACACGCAGTCCAATGGCACCGTTATCGGTGGCCCGAAGTTTTTCCAGTTGACTATTGGTTGCTGTGTTGGCCTCTATGCCGTTGCCGCCCCAGTTCCGCACCGTGCCGTTACTAATCTTGATGTTCTTGTAGGAACCCTCGACGATAACGCCATGCTTTCCTGTTGTGCCTTCGCCTACCAAGGCAAAACCCTTCAAATCGAGCGTGACGTTGTCCGACCAGATAGTGATGCCGTGGAACAGGCTGCTGCTGGTTTGAACGTTCGCTGCCAAATAATAATAACCCGACTCGGTAATCGTGTACGGCACCGAGGAAATCGGGGTTCCAGGCTCGACCTCATCTAACGTCTTCATCGTTGGCCCAGGCGGCGCAGATGGCTCCAAATCGCCCGCATACACCATAAGCGAGAATACCACCAGAGCAGCTAAAGCCATTACACTCACTACCACTTTTGGTTTTTTCTGTTTCGTTTCCATCTTTTTCCCTTCAAGAATTGTTAATATTTTTCAACGCATACTGTGTACACCGATACATGCTCGTAAAATTTCGCAGAGTTGAATGGATATAGCTGTATTTTAGTAATCACCGGCTGCCTCCAGTAAGGCTATTTAGAACAATGTAATTATATGCTTTTTGAACGTCACTGTCAAGTAAATTGGCGAAAAATCCTGGATTCGAAATTCGGGGAACAACGACTTGATTGAGATATGAATCAAATTTGCGCAGACTTTATTAGCGCCTACCGTAATTTCTTTTCGATGGCACGCAGCAGTTGATTATCAATCTCGGCGCCTAATTCCTCGGCGATTTTTATGTGCTTGGCAGCCGGCTCATACTCTTTTAACTTATAGAACGCAAAGGCCAGCCCGTTATGCGCATCACCCATTTCCTGCTCAAGCTCAATGGCCTTCAAATACGAAGCAACTGCTTGCTTATAATCTTCCTTGTTGGAATATGCCGCACCAAGATTGTAATGAATCGTGCCGTCATTGGGAGCTGTCCGAACGGCGTTCTTATATTGTTCAATGGCAGCATTATATTTCTTTTTGCCGAAGTAGGAATTACCCAGACCCACTAAAGAAGCTATCATATTAGGCTTAATAGCCAGAGCCTTTTTGTATGCTCGAATTTCATCATTGACCAAACCCATTTTCTTATAGCAAACAGCAATGCCGTAGTGTGCCTCGGCTGAATTGCGGTTAATCTTCAGGGCCTTGTTATATTCGAGTATCGCCTCCTTGTGTTTGCCCATCTGGGCATAGACGTCACCCAGTTGGGTGTGTCCGGAAGCGTCTTTTGGCTCCAGAAAAATCGCCTCTTTCAGGGCAGTTTGGGCCTGTTGAAACATTTTCAGTTGGCAGTAGGCGCTTGCAAGATTCTTATACGCCTCAGGGAAATTCGGGTCCAGTTTGAGTGCATGGTTGTATTGTGCAATCGCCTCGTTTATCCACCCTCGTTGAGTGTATGCATTACCGAGGTTGCTGTGCGTCTTAGAGTCGTTTGGATTTATTTGAAGGGCCGTCTGGTATTCGTATATCGCGTCTTCTATTCGACCTTTTCTCAGGTAAAGATTGCCCAGATTGGCCCGAGACTCACCTAATGACGGATTGATTTCTACTGCTGTTTCAAGTGCCGTCAGGGCGGACTCCGTATCACCGATATCGCAGTAGCTGTTGCCCAGATTATTGAGGAAACAACCCAAGGTCTGAATTTTACTCAGCTTTTTCATATAAATAATGTCTTGGTCCTCCTCCGGCACGTTAAATTTTGTTATGTAGTGCTCATCAGGGACGGTGCCGCCTTTACTTGTTGTTTCTATATTGAAGTGCACCTGCCCGTCATCGTATTTAACAAAAAAGTGTCCCGGCACGACAACCCCGTATAACGGAAGGCCGAGGCGTTCGCCCAGTGATAGGTAGAGAATCGAAAGGCTCAGGCAGTACCCTCGTTTTCTGTCGAGCACAGAGTGCAAAAATAAATCATTCGGGTCGCTTGCCTCGGAAATCGCTTTGAAACCCAGCTCCTCAAACAAATACTCGTTTATCATCAAAATAATCTGGTAGTTCGCCTTTGGCTTTTTCCTTTCGTACCGCGCACGGATCTCCAATGCCATATCGTCTAATCTTGACAGATACCTGCGACCGTGCACCAAATCACTCCACTGCTCCGAGATAATCAAAGCAGCGGTGCCCAGGTCGATTTCATCCTCGCTTAGCCGAAGAACATGGTCGAGCGACCTTGCATATAGACCTGTCTTGCCCTCGTTAGCCAGCGGGGCGTCGCGGCCGAAAGATACCGTCGCCGTAAAGACCTCAACGCACAAGATTGTCAACAAAACCTTTTTCATAGCTCTCCGGTCGTATTTAACGGTAGAACAATAGAATTTGTCGGCTTTTTGCCGGTTTCAAATTAGCTTACCCTGAAATTTTATACTGAAATACCCTTATAATACACAAAAACGTTTCCAGCGATGTTAAGGTGTGCAATTTTGTTCGGTCCGGACCGGGAGATTGGTGAGGGAAAGTCCACGAACGTAAGACTCACGGCCGTTTTATTTCAGATTAAATTTGTAATAGACACCTATTCAAAATAATCCAGCCAGTGTCCGACAAATACGGAAAGGTCCAGCATATCGACGACAGGCTCAGCCGTTTCATGGATGTCACAGTCCGGATTCCAGTTGCCGTCGCTCGGGCTGCTCTGCCAGGCTGAAGCAAATATGCTGAGGTCGTACATATCCACATTGCAATCCGGTTTGAAATCTCCAGTCATTGGCTGGATAGACATTGTCGAAATGAGTTTTATATTTGGAACGCTTTTTGCTACGTATAGGTTTGGGGCAGTGTAATCAGACCAGTCCAGAGGGTCGCCTTGGGTGCTGTCGCAATATGCCATTAACACACGGTCGCTGTCCGTATCTGAAACCATGCAATGACCGTCGTAAGTATAAGAGCTATTGTTGTGGCTGAAATCTATCAATAAATTATCCGTGCCGTTATATTCGAAGGCATTCTGAAAGTGAAAGTTCTGCCAGCCCGTCGAGCTTATTAATTCATTGTTCTGGTAGACGGTTGTCCAGCCGCTTGTTTCGAACAAAGGATACGATGAATAATTGCTTCGGCTGGTATGTTTCATACGTATTGTCCAGTAGTTCAGGGTTTGTCCAGGCATCTCGTAAACATCCAGTGCCAGGTCGGTTATTGTTTTGGCGTCTCCTATTTCGCCGGCCAAGTAGATTACCTGTGTTCGGCTGTCGTGGAAATATGTTTGCATGGGCCAGTATGCGTATGTGTCCGTCTGTAGTTCGAAGGTCGTGTATATAACATTATCTACGTCGATGGTAACGGTAGCTGGTTCGGAGTCACCGCCTTCTGGGGGTGTTCCGCCGTCGTTTGCAATAAAGTCGAAGGAATCCTGGCCCGCGAAGTATGGGCAGGACCAGTAGTCGACGGTGTTACCATTATTGACCGGTGTGTAGGGTACGGTTGTTATTTCGGTGGCGGCTGGGTCTGTTAGTGTGCCGTATTCCGGCAGTGATGCTATTATATAACTCAGTTGTCCCGGGGGATTGGGGTAGCCCTCATCGGCTGCGGCAAGAGTAATCGTCTCAACGGTGCCTGAAAACGCTGAGACAGTTTGGCTGTATGCGTTCGGCGGAGTTGCGCTTTGAGAAACAAAATCCACACCCCAGACATTGCCTGAATAACTTGACCAGTCGGAAGAATTTCCTGTTGAAACGTTTTGGTTTATGAAGGTGTGAGGGTCTTTGCTCGCACTTACTGTAAAGCTCGTATTTGAAGGGACATTGACTAACGCATAGATGCCTTCGTCATTGGTGGTTGCGTAGTATGTACCGCCGCCTGTTGCCGTGATGCTTACACCGCTTATTGGGGCTTGCCCCATGTCGACAACTCGGCCGCTGATTATCTCGCCCGAACCGGAAATGAAGATGTTGTATATGCACCCGTCTACAGCATTAAACATGTAAGTTGCGTCGATATACGGAAGGTAATACTAGGCATTGTCGTTACCGCTCCAGCCCATATTAAGGTGGTGGTATAGGGTTGAGGCATTGTAGCCGTATCCATCGCATATAAGGGAATGTCCGCCGCTTGGGCCATCAACACTTAACGAAACGGGATAGCCGGCATCCAGATTCGGATTGACCATCGCGTTCAATCCTGCTCCGATGTTGGTACTACTCCACCCATAAATGGAATTGCTGTAGCCAAACGTATTCTGGAACGCCTCTTTCGCATCGCTGGGGGACGCAGTCGAGCTAGTGGGGCCGTATATTGTGTCAACTGACTCAGCCGCATCGTAGCAAAGATGTCCTATGGCCTGCCGCTCTGTTAGCGTAATGTCGAAGTCGGGCTGCAGCGGCATATTACTCCACACGTATGCTCCGCTGGCCCCCGAACTGGGATACTCGTGATACCGCATCAACTGTGCCATCGAAGTAGCTACACAGCCGCAGGGCCAGTTATTTAGCGTGTAGTAATTGTAACAGGTTATTCCGCCGATATAATCGCCGACTGTCGTTTGTCCCCACGTGCTCTGCGTTAGCGGGGCGACACGCACATCGGAAATGCTGGGGATACCAAGGGTACCCACATCGTCTGCGTAAGCCATTAGGTCGCCCCATTTGCTTTGTGCTTTAGCAATGGATTTTTGCAGAGCTGTTTCCTCGTTGTTCGCGTCTTTCTTTTCTGTGGCAGTACCCGAAGTGGCCTGAAAAGCTCGAACAGCAGCAATACGGCCCGGCACGTCCCGGCTGACCAGCGCACCCAACGGATTATCATCCAAAGGATCATACCTGCCAATCGGAGCGAAGCATATAATCGGCTCCACCAAGTCGTCGGCTGGAACAATCACAAATCCTGATGGCTGCAAATAGACTACATAGTAAGTCGGTTGTCCATTGTCACCTGAGAAGGTCTCGACGCTCATAATATGCTGGCCAAGTTTTGTTCCCAGAGGTTGAACATCGGTTTTTAGCCAACCTATTACTACCTTTTCAGCCTGTCTGGCGCTCACAGGCTTTGCCCATAAGTTGGCAGGGCACCAAAGAAGTGAAGCTGAAAGGGCAAGGATTATTAAGGGCTGTAATTTGACATAGCATCTGACCTTTTGGATTTGGTTGGTGTGTTTCATATGTTCCTCCATTTCTAATAGGCCCGCCATCTCGTATCTTGGACACGCAAATGTAGGCCGCTTTAATTATGATTAATTATATTTATCGTATCGAATTTTGTCAATAAATTTCTGGTGCAAAAACCGAGTTTTTTGAGCAAATAACTGTTGTATAATTTAAATTACAGGGTTATTCTGTTCACCGTAAGGAGTCCTCTTGGACAACGTAATTGTTTATTGTAGGAGTCATATTATGGGCTGCAAACATGCTAATATCGAAAGTTTATCTTGTCATGCATTACACAATGCGCCATACGTAATATTTCTGCTGCTTGGCCTTTTCGTGCTCACATCATGCCAGGGGCCAAGTGAAATCAGCCTCTTCGACGGCAGGACACTGGACCGGTGGGCGATTACCGACTTCGGCGGCCAGGGCAATGTCTACGTAAAGGACGGCTGCATCTATATGGAAATGGGCAATGACATGACCGGCATAACGTGGACCGGCCCGGTCGTAAAGATGAACTATGAAATTAGCCTTGAAGCAAAGAGGGTTCTCGGCAGCGACTTTTTCTGTGGGCTGACATTTCCCGTTGGCGAAAACCCATGCTCGTTAATACTCGGCGGTTGGGGCGGCGAGGTCTGCGGCCTCTCTAACATCGATTACTACGATGCGGCAAATAACGAGACGACTCGAATCATTCAATTCGAACAGGGGAAATGGTATCACGTCCGATTGCGCGTCACGCCAAACAAGATTGAGGCATGGGTCGATGACGAGAAGATTGTAAACATAGAAACGACCGACAGAAAAATCGATATTCGACCTGAGATGGATTTGGTAAAACCGCTTGGAATTGCAACCTGGCAAACGGCCGGTGCTGTTCGCAACATCAGTTTGCAAACAATCACCGACCCGAATGCGGATTCCTGAGCGGTAACCAATTAACCAAATACTACTCTACCACCGCTTCGGTCTCGACCGGTACACCGATAGGTTGACGCTTGAACAAATCTATCTTCATCCACCGCTTGCTCTTGAATCGCCAGTAGTTCGCCAGCCCCACGGTGATAATACTAATTGTAGCAACTATCCAGGGCCCTAAGGCCTCAAGCTCGCCGAAAAAAATAACTACAAGCAGACCGCCCAGCCATAATATTACAACTGCACCCAGAGCCGAGACAATCGCCAGCCATAATGTATCACCCGCTCCGCGCAAAGCCCCCCCATAAATGGTACGTGCCGCGTGAAACACCTGGTATATAGCGGCACAAATCAAAATGTTAGCTCCAATCTTGATGACCTCTTCGTCGGAAGACCAGAACGCCATCAGAGAATTTCTGAATACAAGGAAACAAATCCCCACTAATCCCATATAAACCAACGCTACTCTTAAGCAAACACGGGTCTGCCTGGTTGCCAGCTCTTTCCTGCCCGCACCTATAGTCTTGCCTACTGCTGCGGCTAAAGCCGTACCTATCCCGACAACGGGCATCACCGACAGGCTTGTGTACGAAAGCACCGCACTTGTCGCTGCCAATGACTCTGTGCCGAATCGTCCGACTAATGCAAACAGAATCAATCCCCAGAAAGCCACATTCATCATTAATCCAAATCCTGCAGGCAGTCCCACTTTCAACAAATCATACATCTTGCCGAAATCCAGGTGCACCGCTCTCCTTGTCTTAAAGGTCGTATTCATACCACTGCTGAGGAAAACAGCCATATTTATAACAGCCGCGACAGCTATCCCGATAAATGTCCCCCAGCCTGCTCCCGCTATGCCCATCGCAGGGAAACCCAGCTTGCCGAAAATCAGTACGTAATTAACCCCTACGTTGACAATCTGCCCGCATAACGACGCACACATAGTGATAGTCGGCCTGTGTATACCCATAAAGAACTGGTTGGCCGACCAGTTGATGACGGCCAGGATATGAGCGTAAAGTATGATTCGAAAATATATCACTTCCATCTTTGCTACAACTTCCGGCTGTCCCATCACCTTAAATATCCACGGTGCAGCCGGCCACATAATCGCCACTATTAATAGGAAGTAAGCAAATCCCATATATATTGTCTGCCAGAAATAATTCGAGCAGCTCCTCTTGTCCCCTCTGCCAAGGCTCTGGCTCACAAATATGCTCAGGCTCACCATCGCACCAATGGCGAAGGCGCTGGGCAGGAAACTGGCAAAGCCAGCCGGCAAAATCGCCGCCAGCGCCTCCGTACCCAGCCGGGATACCATATATCTGTCCACAAACTGCATTATGGTAAACGATATGGTTGTTACTACCATGGGGGCCGCAAGCTTCAGCATATATCTTATCGAAGACTCGTCTTCGATATTGCTCCCTGAGAGTAAAGTTGCTTTGTCAGTCATGAATACGAACTCTGTTTATTCAAATTCAATTTGTTTAATAGTTGCTCGACTGAGATTCCAAGAACTTGCACACCCTTGACGGCGCTTTTCCTGCCGGAGATTATGCTGACAGCATTCTTTTTCACACCAAGCTGTTTCGCCAGAAAATCGAGCAGACACTTATTGGCTTTCCCTTTCTCCGGTGCCGCCGATACCTTAATCTTCACCATCTCATCAAGCAGACCGCACACAGCCGTCCTGCTGCTGCCCGGCACAACCTTCACCTTAAAAACAACACTATCATCAATTTCTTCAACTGCCAAATTACTCATAGACCGGATTGTAGCCGGGGGGATGAATATAAAGAAGAAAATTTTGTAGACTGCTCACTCAATATTTTCCCTGATGTTCGTACCTATCGCCAGTTGCACATACTTTTCAATCTGCTCGGCAAGCTCTCCAAGCGATGCAAGCTGGAAATCTTCGTAATGACCCGGTACAAATTGTTCATTCAGGGCCTTCTTGAAGATTCGCACTCGTATAACGGCCGCCTCAGATTCAGCTTTGCTGAAATCGCTCTCTTTATGCTCGCTAAGCTCTACACGCCAGTCTTCGCTGATAAAAACCAGGCACTTGCCGGTATAGACCGCCATCGGAAAGTAATCGCGTAATAATTTAAGAGTTCCCATATCTTTACTCAACACACCGTCATTTCGACCGAGCAAAGCGAGCGGAGAAATCTATTAAAACAACCTCCGTGCAATTCTCGTCATTATTATCCTACCTTTGCGGCCTCGGCGTTTTCGGCGCTTAATTCATCTGTTTGGAAAGATTCCGCCACGCAGCCATCGTCCGCTTCAGATTATCATGCGCATCACCGCCGATTCCGTAGCCCTGAAATCCAATAGGCCCGGTGTACCCGCAACTACCTAAAGTCTTGAGAAACCTGCCCACATCGAACGAACCCTTGTCCAGCGTCTGGATGAGCTGCTTCCAGTCTTTTCCTCCACTGTCCGCACCGTTAATGCTCACCACAAACATGTGTGGCATCGCCGACTTTATCAGTGATTCCATATTACTCTCGTCATCGACCCTCAGCCAGTGGCACAGATTGAACGTAACGCCCACGTTTTCCCGGTCTACTTTCTTGGCCACTCGCACCGCATCTTCCACTCGCTCGACCCAGAATCCGTGGTGTGGGTACAGCGCGACTCTCAGCCCCGCCTCAGCCGCTATATCCGCAATCTCGCCGATAACTTCCACCGCCCGCCCATCGCCTTCCGGCGAAGACGGCTTATGCTTTTTACTTAGCACGAACAGCCAGATTATCGCATTGCGTCCCTTCAACACCTCGATTGCTTCTTTCAATTCCGGGCCGTACTTGGGCTGGTCGGCATCTATATTTGCTCCAAGATAAACCGCAAAAAGCCTCAAACCGTTGTTTTTATCCGTTTCTCTGAGCATCTCCGCCAATCCCGGACCCGCTGTGCAGCCGATACCATCATATCCCAGTTCCTTCAGCATCTCAACCTGCTCTTTCGCCGTCTGGTGTTTGGCGTCTTTTGTCCCCGTGTCCATCGCAAAGAACGGCAGCGTCCCAGCCGGTTCGAGCCATATATTACGATACGCCACAGGTCCATGGTCGCCTTGCAGCATCAGCGGCCCCGTCGGCTTCTCGTCGTTATACGTACTGGCCCGTGTCGGCCCCGTAAGCTCCAGGTCTGCGTGAACCACGATACCGTTGTGTACAATCTTTTCAAACCTGGCGTTGGAAATTTTCCGCCCGCTCTTGTCGAAACGAGGGGCCCTGAAAATAGCATCGAACGTTTGCCATTGCCCGGGTGCTCGTGACGCATTCACTCGCGGAGAATGGCCTTCGAAGCCCTTGGGAGTTCTGTTATCGTCCCACCGCTCATAAATACCGCCGCACTCGATGCCTGGGTATTGGTCTTTTTCCACACCATAGCTGTCGTAGACCTGAATTTCATATCGGCCCATAAAGTACACGCCCGAGTTGGACCCTTTGGGAACCATAAACTCGATATGTGCCCGGACGTCGCCAAATTCCGCCTTGCTCAGTATATTATTTGTCCTTCCTGTAGGCCCATTCAAAATAACGCCCGTGCCCGGCTTGCTGCTCAGCAAATTCACATTTCCGGGATTTGTAAAGGTATCCCCGACAATTTCCCATTGCCCGGTATTTCCTCGCCAGGCGGAAAAATCACCACCAACTAATGAAACCTTCGCACCGGCCCTTCCCGCCGATAGCAAACAGCAAATCCCGCTAAACAGCACAATCACCCAAATCTCTTTGCCTCGAACTTTCATAATTCTTCCTTTTTCAATAATTATTTAT
>CAYVIT010000092.1:0-12879 GCA_964451425.1 uncultured Pirellulales bacterium | reverse complement strand
AGTCAGGCTCGGCGATGTGTGGTCCTGGTATGCAAAAAGAGACAACGACAAAAACGCCGGCGGCAATAAAACCAAGCCATTCTATGCGGCTTGCTCTAATGGGCCTGCCGCAGCAGTCCCTGTAGAGTAGTATCACAGCAAACACAAGCAGTATAATTGAAACGAGAACCGGCGCCACAACAGGGCCAGCCCAGACGAAAGGTATTAGAAATAAGATGTCCCAATCCATAATCGACTGGGGCCAGTTCGGAATGGCTTTGAGACACGCACTGAGGACTTTCAGCCAGACATAATAGAAGATATCCCAGACCGCGAAGATGGTCAGAAAATAAGCAAATCGCTGCCGGAGATTTCGCCCGAACAGCCAGGCACCCGTAAATACCAGAACGATTGTAGCAGCCTCCCTGCCTATCTCGGTCAATAGGAGGGCCTTGTGCTGTAGTATCGTATCGACGTTACTCAGCGGGAACGTGAAACCATCGGGATGAAAGATAACTCGAAGGTACACGACCACCGCAGATTCAATGTATGCAAACGCGATGCTGAAGACGACCGCGATAACAAATCGTGTTATTGTTGTTTTCAAGGGTTCTGAGGTTATATTCGGCAATTTTTTTTCAGCACACATAGTGTTATAGTTTTTTCAATTCCTTAATTAATGTCGGGATGATTTTGCTTTCCGGTACTGTTGCGATTTTTCTCCCCTTTCGGTAAATATATCCTTTATTTTTAGCCGCACAGACGGCCAGGTCTGCGTCGGCAGCTTCGCCTGGCCCATTGACCACACAGCCCATCACGGCAACACGCACCGGTTTATCAATGCAGCGTAAGGCCTCTTCGACTCGACGCCCCAGTTTGGTAATATCCATCTCGGCGCGTGCGCACATCGGGCAGACGTACAGCACCGGCGCCGAGCGTTTATAAAGGCCCAGCGAGATTAGAATCTGTTTTGCAATTTCGGTCTCAATAATGGGGTGAGCCGCGGCACTGACTCTTATAGTGTCGCCTATACCTTCGGCCAGAAGTGTCCCCAGGGCAATAGCCGAAGGTATCTGTGCATCTTCAGGCAGGCCCGCGTGAGTCAGTCCAAGGTGGATTGGATAGTCAAAGCTATTGGCAATAAGGCGGTTAATCTCGATGGTTCGCAGCACATCGCTGCTTTTTGCGCTGAGAACCAGTTGGGTGAAGTCACTTTTTTCGAAGAGCCGGATGTACTTTTTCATTTCTGTCAGCATCAAAGCCGTCCGTTTCCTGAGGGGAACAGCCTGTTTTTTCAGGTCTCTGATGCTTGCCTCGTTGACGCCGATGCGGATAGCGGTCTTGTGCATCCTGGCTGCGTCTATGATTCGCATAATACTTTCTCGACTTTTGATATTGCCTGGATTCAGCCTCACTTTGGCTGCCCCGGCCTCTATCGCTTCAATAGCCCTCGCGGGACTGAAGTGAACATCGGCGATCAAGGGAACATTTACCTTCCGGACGATTTTCGCAAAGGCATTGGTATCGGCACGAGTGGGAACAGCAATTCTCACCAGTTGGCAGCCGGCCTTGACAAGCTGATTTATCTGCCTTACGCACCGCCCGATATCGGTCGTCGGCACCTTCGTCATCGACTGGATGACGATTGGGGCAGAAGAGCCGATTCTAACCTGCCCGACCTTAACGGTTTTTGTTTTTCTTCTTTTAGTCATATTTAATTTTTGCCACAAAGGCACCAGGACACCAAGTTTTTTTTAATTTACAAATTCTTTGTGACTTCGTGTCTTTGTGGCTAATCTTTTTTCTTTTCAGAATTGTAACTTGTTTTAGATTGACGGGCAAATTAAAATACTGTCTCCGTCTGATTGCTTATTGAATATTGTGTACTGACTGTTGTATGGTGAATAGTTATGGGTTCGATGTTGGTTTCTTTTTTTGTCGTTTTATTTATCGCTTACTGGGGCCTGGGTACGATACTGTACTTTATGCAGCCTACCTTTTTGTACTGCCCTACGCGGGAGGTTTCCTATACGCCGGAGGAGTTCGACCTGGATTTTGAGGAAGTGGTTTTCCAGACTGACGACGGCCTGCGTCTGAACGGCTGGTATATACCCGCCCCGTTAGAGGCCCGGAGGCAAAAGTCTCTAACGGGGTCGGTCCAATCTGAAGGTTCGCTTCTAACGGGGCCGGCGGCAAATTCACAGTTTACGGTTCTTTTCTGTCACGGCAACGGCGGCAATATCATGCACCGGTTGGACAGCATAAATTTCTTTTCCAAGCTTGGATTAAGCTGCTTTGTTTTCGACTATCGCGGCTACGGAAACAGCGAAGGAAAAACCACCGAAGAAGGAACGTATCTCGATGCTATGGCTGCCTACAGGTGGCTGACCCGGGAAAAAAAGATTTCACCGGATGATATTATTATCTTCGGCAGGTCTCTTGGCGGCAGCATCGCTGCGCAGCTGGCAGCTAAAGTCAAGGCCGACTCCCTTGTTATTGAGAGCGCGTTTACATCATACGTTGACGTTGGCAGGAAATTTTACCCTTATATGCCCGTGCGATGGTTTGCGAGGTTTGGCTACAGGACTATCGATTATATTAAGGATGTTCGTTGTCCGGTGATGATAATTCACAGCAGGAATGATGAAATTGTGCCGTTCGAGTTTGGCCGGGAGCTATACGAAGCGGCGAATGAGCCGAAGGAATTCGTCGAGATTTTTGGCAGCCATAACGATGGTTTTTTGGTATCGAGCGAGATTTACAAAAAAGCCTGGGCAAAGTGGCTGCGATTCTTAAAAGGATATGAAAAAAAGGCCGAGCGACACAGGGCTTCTTAACAGCTCACAGAGTGTTGTTCATCGTTTTTAGGGCACGCTTTTTAAAATAACTCTTACTGCATCCCAAAGTGCATCGGGCTTCTATGTTCTAAGGTGTCACGTACTTGTGAGATTGCAGTGTTCCGCCGAATATCTCAGGGCTGGTCACTTTCAGCAGCACGCGACACTTCCTTTCTTCGATTTTTCAGATGCTCCAACAGAGCAGGGTCGTTTGGAGCGTGTTCCAGTGCTTTTTCGATGGCTCTCAGCGCAAGAGGGTATTGCTTCTGCATAAAGTGCGTATAGGCGAGTTTATTGCAGATGTAAGTTTTCATCGAACGGGGACTTAGAACCTTTTCATAGTTTTGCGAGGAGGCGGCGAAATCGCCGAGCTTATTGCAAATCGAATACTTTTCTTTCGGAAAGGCCCAAGGCGTGCAAATTTGTATTATTTCTTACTTTTTCTTTCGATGGAACTGCCAAGAGGTTTATTCTGTTTGTAGAATTCAAGGCGTTTCTGTATCTGCAGTGCACGCTGCTCCTGGCCGGCGGCACGAGCAAGATTGACAGCCTTTTCTGTAACCAAAACAGCTTCGGAGAATCGACCGATTTCGGCATATCCTTCCCCTAAATGCAACAGCGAGTTAATGTCTTTGGGGTCAAGACGTGCTGACTGTGACCAATGCTTGATTGCTTCATTTATCTTTCCCCGGCGAGATAACATCACACCCAGGTTATAATGTGCTCCGGCGTGGTTCGGATTAATCTGTACCGCTGCAGTCAAATGCCTGATGGTCTCGTCTGTTTTTCCCTGCGAAGCCAGCGCAACAGCGAGGATGTAGTGATAGTCACCGTTGTTAGGGTCAAGGCGTACGGCCTCGTATAAATGAACCGTCGCATCCTCGATATTTTTTTGTTGAATAAGCGCCAGGCCGAGATTGTGGTGCGCCTCAGCGTGGTCCGGTTTATAATGCACAACCTTCAACAAATGCTCGGCCGCCTTGGGAAAGTTTTCGCGGCGCATCATTACTAATGCAAGGTTATAGTGAGCATCGGTGTCACTCGGTTTGAGCAATACCGTCTTCGACCAATATCTGACCGCCTCGTCTACTTTTCCCAACCGAAACATCGCCACGCCCAAATTGTAGTGAGCATCGGAATAGTTCGGGTCGAGCCGTATTGCCTCTGACAAAACATCCAGAGCCTCAGCGAACATACCTCTGGAGACTAAAACGGTTCCGAGCTGACTGTGTATTTCGGCATTTTGAGGTTCCATCCGCATCGCCTCGGATAAATGCTTGATTGCCTCATCGTACCGTCCCTGACCAAACAGCGCCAATCCAAGGTTCTGGTGCGCATCACTGTTCTTTGGATTCAGAGCCAGCGCTTTTTTGCAGTGACGTACGGCGTGCTCATAATCATTACCTTTAAGACACTCATTTGCAGCTCTGATATAAGATAAGTCATCAACGAAGTGTTCACGGATTTTCTTGATTGCGGAGGACGTAGTGTTGACAAACTCCGGTATATTGGCAGCCCTGTCCGGAGTAGTAAAATGTTCTAACAATACGGGAGGAGTACTGTAACCTTGTTCGTCGATGTGGGTGAGAAAAAGTTGTGTGTAAATCGTATTGGCCTTTGAGGAAAACACCAG
The DNA here is from genome assembly GCA_964451425.1 of uncultured Pirellulales bacterium. Classification (GTDB taxonomy): domain Bacteria; phylum Planctomycetota; class Phycisphaerae; order Sedimentisphaerales; family Anaerobacaceae; genus CS2-K091. Next base: position 8,430 of record CAYVIT010000092.1, on the reverse strand, counting down.
CCATTTGCCGTTGGTCGACCAACTGTGCCAAGAGTTCATTCTGCTCGTATTGGCACTCAATCTTCTGGCTTTGCCCCCCTCAGCCGGGATGATGTAAAGTTCGCTGTCAGGTTGAAGCAGCATATAATTCTTCGCTCTGCAAAACACAATCCACTTTCCGTCGGGCGAATATTTTGCAAAGTAGTTGCTCATACCATTGCCGGAAGCACCTTCAAGAGGTTCAGGCTTGCCACCTTTTCCATCGTTATATGGAATCCTGTATAAGTCAAACCTGAAGGGCTTTCCTTCTTCGAGGAATTCCCTGCATTCTTCCGGTGACAAAAGCACACTTCTTTCCTTGCGAACGTTCTTAAGGCGGTATACATTACTTCGGGCAAAAACGATATACCTGCCATCAGGACTCCAGCTTGGGTTGCTCTGTACATAATCCGGGTCATCCGCTCCCGTCAACGAGTGAAAAGTTTTTGTTTCCCGATCATATATGCATAAAATTCCCTTGATAGGGAAAAAAAGTTGAGAGAATGCCAAACCTGGTTTTGGAACAAAAACCGACTCATCCTTGACTGTGCTGACAACAACCTTTCCATCGGGAGAGACCTGAGAAAGCAAACCGAAGGTCGGCTCCCCATCATCCTTCCTGTAATCGTCCCAGGTTATAATATCACTTGTGGCCAGAACCATCTGATTCGCGACCGGGGTAATAACGTATGAACCCTTACTATTTGCGTAATCCACATCCATAGCGAAAATTCCGGCATCTTTTGTAAAGGAGTGGCAGTTGCCACAAACCGGCAGTTTTTCAAGAACAACAGGCGGCTGCTTCGGCGAGGAGATTGTCCCAAAACGCCACCGGATGTGCGAAGGGTCTTTGACGGCATCAACAAAGGGCAAATCCACTTCCCGGTAAAATATAGGCGCTCCGACCTCGTCTTTGGACGTGGAGATAGAGATTCTATCTCCTGAAACGATCTTTCGGTGACTCGAAGGACTGACGCCCAGTATGGTAACCTCCGCCTCTTTTTCCAGAGAACGCTTTTTAATAACCTCCCATGTTTTCTCTTTGGGATTCCATTGTTGTTTGGACGTCACGAAATTCATACGTCCTCCGTCGTCCTGGAACTCGATTGTAACCAACCAGATATCAGACTCGGGCCTGTCATCCTTCCAGCGAAATTTGGGTGATGTAACTTCAGGAGGAAAAAGTGTTTCGTCAAGCGGATAGAGAATCGTCAATCCGCTGTATTCAGCTTCCTCTCGATAAACTGCTAATATGTTCTTTATGCGGATTTTGTTTGCATAGGAGAAGATTAGTGTGACCGCAATACCAATTACAGCCACTATGCTAACGCCAAAGACGATATATATGACAGATTTACGCAAGCTTATCCCTCTTATTGATAGCTCTGCCCCGCTTTAAATGCCTGCATTACTTGCCCAACAGTTGTTAACAACTCTTGAACACATTGGAGTATCAAGGAATAATATATAGCGATTGTTTCCCTCTGTCAATGCTCCGCCTGAAGATATTTACTCCACTGAACCCATGAAATGACAAACGGTCCAAACAGCCAACTGCCCACTGCCAAGCCCAGCATGAACGCCGTCAGAACTGTGCTTACTGCAAAAACCGTATTACCGAAGACCACGCCGAAGGAGTTCATCGAGATTTTCGGCGGCCATAACGACGGCTTTTTAGTATCGAGCGAAATTTACACGAAGGCCTGGACAAAGTGGCTGCGATTCTTAAAAGGATATGAAAAAAAGGCCGAGCGACACAGGGCTTCTTTATTCTAATGTTTCACGAACTTTTGAGATTGCAGTGATCTGCTGAAAATCTCAGGGCTGGTCACTTTCAGCAGCACGCATCACATGCTCTCTTCGATTTTGCAGATAATTCCACTGAGTAGAACCTTCGCCAACCAACTTCAGAGCTTCTTCAAGCGTTCCAATCGCCAGAACATATTTTTTCTGCATGAAATACGCCCGTGCGAGCTTGTCATAGAGGTAAACCTGTTGAGAGACAGGGCTTAACGAGATAGCCATCTTGTAGTTTTTCGAGGCCGCCACCATATTACCGAGCCGTTCATATACATCCGCTATATTGATATAAGCCGGTACCAACTCGGCATCGTATTCGATTGCTTTCTCGAAAGCCCAAACCGCCTTCTCGAACTTCTCCATTTTTTTGTAGCAAGTTCCGAGGTTGTTCCACACTGCCGCATTGTGCGGATTGAGATTTAGGAAGTAGCCGTACTGCTCGGCAGCATGCTCGTAATCTCGCAAAAGGAGATATCTTCTTGCCAAGCGTTCCCTTAGAGGAGCCTTACCCGGCATACGTTCCACAGCTTCCAGCAACGTCTCTATCTCCAAGCTCAATTCTTCAAGACAGGCTTCGACATCTTTATCCCGGGGATTTGCTTTTAGCGCCATCTCGAATTCTCGATTCATGATCTCCGGGTCACCCTGCAGAATCCCCAAAAGACCCATGAGAGCGTGGTTAGTACCCCTAAAGTATTGCTCCAAATTAGCCTTCACCTGCTCCGAGCCTTGCTCGTTCCGGCCTGTGTTATAAACGTAGTGCGATACCGGGCAATGATTTTGACTGAGCCAATTAAGGACAACCAGCCAGCATCCTTCTATATCTCGTTTTATGGCTGCCCCGAACTCAAGAGATGGTTTGTCATCGGTGTTGAGTGGTCCAGCACCTCCTATTTTTTGCAAACTGTCTTCACCGACTACGAAACAATCCAGAAAGTCATAAACCGAGTGAATATTGATTTGGCGCAGGTCGGAGGAGATGTCCTGTCTTTCAACCAACTTTTTTACACGCTGGAAATCAATTCGCATCGGCGATAGTGTCCCTATCAAAACAGAATGCTTATTGAGACAGTTGTTAGCCATCCAGAGAGAAGAATAGGGACAAACCTTCTGGAAGCTCCTGATAATCACCTGAAAATCCTCTGGTCTCAGGTCCAGAGGCAGCCAGCAGGACAGCACGCCGCCGGGCCTCAAGTGTTCCTTACATTGTTTAAAGTGGTTGTATGTGTAAAGCGCTGAGCTGCCGGTTGTGCCCGGATAGGTGGAGTCATTCATAATAATGTCAAATTTCTCATCGGTCAGCTTCACGAAATTTTTTCCATCCATTATGATTTTTTTGAGTCGGGGATCTTTATACGAGCCTTTATTAATCTTCTCGAAGAACCTGCCTGCCTCGAAAACACCGGGACATATTTCAACAATGTTGTATTCGTCCACGCCGAACATAAGACCCACTCCGGATGTCTCTCCACTACCAAAGCCTATCTGGAGAACCTTCCTCGGATTGTTGTGCACAAACAGCGGAACATATCCCTGGAGCTTTTGGGTTGTTCGCAGCATAAAACTGACGCCTGCCACGTCGACCCCATCAACAGCAATGAAGCGGTCTCCATCGGGCATGTCGTGCACCGTAATCGTGCCTGTCACATCGTCCTTTATGTAAACGATCTTGCTGGGGTGATGATATGTGTTCATTGTACTCACAAATACGTCACGTGAGATGCTGAGAACGCTAATAGTGAAGACCGCCAGTGAAACCACAACTGCGGATACTCCGAATGCCACACGGTTTTTGGCCGAAATGAAGATAACCACAACAGCCAGGCAAAGCTGAATACCTACGATGAGCAGGAAGCTATCGCGCAATCCCAACAGAGGCACCATGACAAAACCGGCTGCAAATGAACCAATTACACATCCTACTGTGTTGCTTGCATAAACTTCGCCCACCCTCCTGCCAACAGCTTTCCATGATGGGGCGCAAATTTTGACCGCGATAGGGAAAACCGCGCCCATCAACACCGTTGGCAACAGAAGAACAACCGATGCGTCCAAGAAGTGCGCGGCAACCTCTTTCCAGAACGAAAATCCGCCAACCAGCTTACCCATCAGCACATAATCAATATGCCAAAGAATTCCCAGCAGCGGGACAGATGCCAACACGGTAAGCGCTACCAGGAACTCCACCAGGCCCAGCGTGAAAATAGGATTTTTGATTCTGGCCAGAAACAGGCGGCTGCAGAGAAAGCTGCCCAGCGCTATTCCGAAAAGAAAAGTGGTCAACATGCAGGCAAAAGCATAAACGGAGGTTCCAAGAACGAAGGTCAGCACCCTTGTCCATAAAATTTCCAGGGCAAGGGCACAAAAGCCCGCCAGCCCTACAGCAACCAGTAGCACTACCCGTTTGCCACCGAGGTAATCTTCCGGTTCATCCCTCGTGCTTCTTATCTCATCCCGCCTGGATTTACGCTTTGAGCGTTTCTGCTTTTTCGCAGGTGATTGCCGGCCCATCACGCCAGATAAAATCAATGAGAAAAATGCGACCCCGATGTTCACAGAAGCTGCTAAATAGATAGTGTTGCTTACGCCGAGGGTCCTTATGAGTAAATATCCTGCAAGAAAACTGCCCGCCACTGCACCGAAGGTATTCATTGCATACAAGAAGCCAACACTTCGCCCGATACCTTCCTCGGAGTCGCCCTTTCCTGGCGAATTCGCCCAGAGCCTGCTCAGAACCGGAAGCGTACCTCCCATAAAGGCTGTCGGAATCAGTAAGATAATAATCGACAGTGCGAACCGAAAAAGGCTTAGCGGATAAAAGCTCGGATGAAAACTGCGGAAGAACCATCGATATAAAACATCTGTCGCAGACAGGACCATTGGGAATGCAATTGCATAAGCTCCCATTCCCAGCTCGAGCAAGGCGAACAGCTTCAAGGGCTGAGAACTTTTATCGGTAATTCGTCCGAACAGCCAACTGCCCACTGCCAGGCCCAGCATGAACGCCGTCAGAACTGTGCTTACTGCAAAAACCGTATTACCGAAGACCACGCCGAAAGCTCTCGTCCAGGTTACTTCATAAATCAGACCCGCTGTACCCGAAATGAGAAACAGTGGCAGGACAGCTTTCCTTACGGCCGAGATACGAGACGTCTTCTTTTTGATGTTTTTCAATTTTAACTCCGCTTTTGCTCAGAAAATTGCCTTATATCTCCAAAATTGATTTTACTGCCAACTTTACTATTTTTTACAAATCCCGTCGGGTAAAAAAATTTATCAGATACAATCGTTCTCTTTCAATTTCAGATTAGTTTATTTAACCGACATTTCCCATTGATCTCATTCTGTCCCTGCAAATTCACTGCCTCATATTACCGAATTTGTGCGAGTAAAGCAACTTTTGCAGTGTTATTTTCCAAATCCGTTTGTCGGGTGACTTTTTCCCGCAGTTTTCGCTGTGCAAAATGCTTGTGTAACCTGTATCTAATATATACAATAAACCTGTTGTTTTGTTATGTTTTACCTGTGACAGCCGGATTAAAAGGTTTTTGGAGGAGTACTGTAATGCAGCGAAGGATTATTCTTACAGCGAGCTTGATACTTGTTGGGTACACTCTGACTGTTTCAAATAAACCTTTGGAAGCAAGCCAATACCTGCAATGGAAAAATGGTCCATCTCGCGATGCAGACTTTTTTCCCATCGCCGTCTGGCTGCAAAACCCGGCTAAAGCCAGGCAGTACAAGGCCGCAGGCTTCAACACCTACGTGGGTCTCTGGAAAGGGCCGACGGAAAAACAGCTTGCGGAATTGAAAAAGGCCGGAATGAAAGTCATCTGTCATCAGAACGCGGTAGGCCTTAAGCACGTTGATGACCCCATCATTATTGGCTGGATGCACGGTGACGAGCCGGACAATGCCCAGCCGCTTGCGGGAGGCAAAGGCTACGGCCCGCCGATTCGGCCGAAGGAGATTATCGACGATTATCAAAAAATCCGCGCTGCCGACTCCACACGGCCGGTGCTTTTGAATCTCGGCCAGGGTGTCGCCTGGGATGGCTGGCACGGACGCGGCGTTCGCACGAATCATCCGGAAGATTACACCGAATACGTCAAAGGCTGTGACATTGCCTCCTTTGACATCTACCCTGCTGCTCACCCGAAGCCGCAGGTATCAGGCAAACTCTGGTATGTCGGCAGAGGTGTTCAGCGGCTGGTGAAATGGACCGGTGGTGATAAAATTGTATGGAATTGTATCGAATGTACCCGAATCCAAAATCCCGTGAACAAGGCCACACCGCAGCAGGTCCGATGTGAGGTTTGGATGTCTATTATCCACGGCTCGATGGGCTTGATTTACTTCGTCCACGAGTGGCAGCCGAGGTTCAATGAATCCGCGATTCTAAGTGACACACAGATGCTCTCGGCGGTTACAGAAATCAATCAACAGATTATTCGTCTGGCACCGGCGTTAAACTCTCCGACAGTCAGGGGCGCAGTCGGCATCTCGTCGGAGAATGAAGATGTCCCTGTCGAGGTTATGACTAAGAGGTATGAGGCCGCAACATATCTTTTTGCTGTCGGTATGCGAAACGGTCGGACAAAAGTGACGTTCATGATACACGGCTTGACGGGAGAGAAGGATGTTGAAGTCCTCGGGGAGAGTCGAACAATCCTCTCGAAGAGCGGCGTTTTCAAAGATAAATTTGAGCCGTGGGATGTGCATCTGTACCGAATCAACGGCAGCAAACCGGATTGATTTTTATCTCATTTAAGACTCATAACATTAAGGCAGCATCGGGGGAAGGACGATTATGGCCACGGCTTTATGGTTGAAGATTTGAATCCCAGTTCGAAGATTTGAATCCCAGTTCGCGGATATAATCTGCACTAACGTTAGAAACCCTACTTTTGTATAGGGTATTTGCCGACCTTTTCTGATGCAGGAAAGCTCAAAAATAAGCACTGAAATGCAGATTTTAAATAAATTTTACCACAGCCAAATCTATATAACAACCTGAAATTAAAGAAGTTAGGCCTATTTTCACAAAACAGGCAAAAAAATGCCTTAACTGTTGTAATATGTATAAAAATTTTTCTTGACGAAATGGTGGTATTTTTGGTATAAAAATGGAAAGCAAAGCAATTATTATTTAGTACCGGTGAACTTTTTATAGGTCTTTCGTTTGTCATTCGGCTTATTAGCCGAAAAATTATGGAGTGAGGTTTAGATCCGGAGCGAGAGGTATGTACTTCGGAGGTAAAATTATTGCATTTCAATTAACGGCTCAGGGAGAGCTTGTGAAAGGAGGTGTATTACACAGTCAAGTCAGAGTTATTTAGTATTAAGTGCAGATTTTGGTGAAGATTTTTTGTTATTTGTTTTAAGTTTATTTGTTTTAAGGACGTTCTGTTCAAACAGGCAGAGTCTCGTACTGCCTGCTTTCTTGTAAAAGCAGCAGCGTGTACGAGTGTGAAGCTGTGAAGTTTGGGTGTTGATTTTACACCTAATGCGGACAAAATGGATTTTTATCGTTGATGCCTGTTGAGAACAACGGATGCTTTGGCGTTCAGCCAAAGATGGTTTTATTTTAGGTTTTTGAAGGAGGAAAATGTTATGTGTAAAAAATTGATTTTTTTAATTTCCTTTGTTTTGGTGCTTGGCATAGTCGGCAGCGCAGGCGCAGCCCCTGTTCCGGCACCGTGGGCAAACCAGGACATCGACACCGCCCTGGCCGGCAGCGCCGATTACAACCCGGTGACTCAGTCGATTGCCATTACAGCCGACGGCTCCGACATCTGGGAAACCTCCGACCAATTCCACTACGTCTACCGGCAATGGTCGGGCGACTGCGAGATAATCGCGCGTGTCGTAAGCATAGTAGACGGCACGAACGAGTGGCGGAAGGCCGGCGTGATGTTTCGCCAGGCGCTCACGGGCCCTTCCAAGCATTGTATGATGGTGATAACCGCCGGCGGCGGCGGCGGCTCATCGTTCCAGGGACGTACGGATGATGGCGGAGCCTCTTGGAACACGGACAACGATACCGCCACCGCATTCGGGCCTTATTGGGTCCGGTTAACGCGCGTCGGCAACACGTTTACCGGCTATACTTCGCCCGACGGCACTCCGGGGTCTTGGCTACAGATTGCCAGTGGCACAGGCACTATAACCGACCCCTTTTACGTCGGCATGTGCGTCACGTCACACGAGACCGGTGAGTTGACCACGGCCACATTTGACAACCTCGGCGGGGATGTCGCCTTTTTTAAACCCTACGCCAAGGCACTGGCCCCTGCTGATGGAGCGACAGGCGTGGCCTTAAACACCAATCTTACCTGGACTCGCGGAGATGGTGCGGTTACCGACGAGGTTTACTTCGGCACCGAATCGCCTCCGCCTTATGTTACCACGGTACTGGGTACATCACCGGCATTGTATGATCCGGGCGACCCGGATCTTCTTCCGAGCACGACCTACTACTGGCAGATAGTTGAGGTAAACAGTCTCGACAGGTACGAAGGCGACATCTGGAGCTTTAGCGCTGTCTCCGGCAAGGTCTCGGTTCTGTTCCCTGCCGATGGCGAAGTGATACCCGGCCAGATAATGGGCGAC
>CAYVIT010000091.1:0-13003 GCA_964451425.1 uncultured Pirellulales bacterium | reverse complement strand
CGCGCTTTCGACCAAACCCGGCTGGTCGAACTCACCACCCTCATAGGTTTTCTTTTACGTATTTGACGCCGTTTTCGAAGATTGTCATTCCATCGCCGTCTGTTCTGTCTTTTAGTCGTGTCCAGTGCGGGTGCTGGGTTGGCCGAACGTGCCTTTCAGGGTGCGGCATCAATCCCAGGACCCTGCCGGTGGTATCTGTCAGCCCGGCTATCGAATCCACTGAGCCGTTCGGATTTACCGGATATGGGCCTTCTTCGCCGTTTTCATCTACATACTTAAATGCAACGTATCCTTCGGATTTTAATGTTTCCAGAGCAGCCTCATCTTTAGTTGCAACTTTGCCCTCAGCGTGAGCTATAGGCAGATAGATTTGCCTGCCTGGCTCGACAAAAATACACTTCTCGGTTTGCGGCGCAAGATACACCCATCGGTCCTCGAATTTACCGCTGTCATTATAGGTTATAGTAACAGTGTCTTGTGGTTCGGCGTTCTCATTGCCCGGCAGGATTCCCGCTTTGACCAGGACCTGGAAGCCGTTGCAGATTCCAAGCACGAGTTTGCCGGCATCGATGAATTTCTGTACGGGTTCGTATAGGTGATGTACGACTTGATTTGCGAGTATTTTACCTGCCGCTACATCGTCGCCATAGCTAAAACCGCCGGGGAAAACGAGTATCTGGTACTGGTCGAGCGCACTTTTATCCTCGATTATCCTGTTTATGTGCACTCGCTCGGCTTCTGCCCCTGCCAGCTCAAGCGCATCCTCTGTTTCCCTGTCGCAGTTTATTCCAGCCGCCCGTAAGACTATTGCTTTAACCTTTTTCATCCAATATCCCTATTTATAATCACCAATCAAGTGGTTCTTGCCAGGCTTGTTTCAATGAATCCAAATCTTGTTCTATAACCTTTTTGCCGTCATCTGCTTTTATGATGAGCGTATTTTCTGTTGTTACCTTGCCAATTTGTCCAAACGGCAGGTTGAGCATCAGCTTTGCGAAGGCATCGTAATTTTCCGGCTCGACTTCCACGATATAGCGTGAGTTTGATTCACTGAAAAGTTGCGCATCCACCCGCGAACAATCTTTTCTTTTTGGCAGGCCCCGAAGGTCTGCTTCTATACCGAGTCCGCCGGCAAAGGCCATCTCTGCCAGTGCAACCGCCAGCCCGCCCTCGGAGCAGTCATGACAGCTAACGACAAGCTCTTTCTCTATTGCTTCAGAAATCTTTTTAGCGATTCTGGGAGCTGTTTCGAGGTCTAACTTCGGGACATTGGCTCCGAGCTGGCCGTTGATTTTGTAATAGTGTGAGCCGCCTAATTCATTCCTGGTTTCACCAACTATGAAGAGCAGATTAGAAGCTCTCTTGGCATCCATCGTTACGCACTTATTAACGTCATCGACTATCGATATGGCGCTTATCAAAAGCGTTGATGGGATGGATATTTGTGTTCCATCTTCACAGGAAAATTCGTTATTTAGTGAGTCCTTGCCGGAGATAAACGGTGCCTCGAAGGCGATTGAGCCATCCTGGCAGGCCTGGGATGCCCGCACGAGTGCGCCGAATGTTTCGGGTTTTGTGCAATTGGCCCAGGAGAAGTTATCCAGCAGGGCGATTCTGTCTGCCCGGCCGCCTACGCATATCAAATTTCTAATTGCCTCGTCGATACCTGCCAGCGCCATCCAGTACGGGTCAATATCACCGTACATCGGATTCATCCCGCAGCTAATTGCAAGGCCCCTGTCCGAGTCAAACCTGGGCCTTATCACCGCCGCATCACCAGGCCCGTCATTCTTTACGCCGGTCAGAGGTTTGACAACAGAAGTGCCCTGGACCTCGTGGTCGTATTGACGGATTACCCATTCCTTGCTGGCAACGTTATAAGATGAAAGGATTTGCAGAAGCTCATCATTATAATTATCTTTTTCGTGAAGACTCGGCTCGGTGAGCTGCGGTTTGTTCCAGACCGCCTTGCGAGAGTATTTAGGCACGCCATCGTGCAAAAACTCCATATCTATTTCGGCTACCTGCTGACCGTTGTATCGCAATATCAGTTTTTTATCGCTGGTGAACTTGCCTATGATGGTTGATTCGACATTTTCATCATCGAAAATCTTCTGTATTGCTTCCACGTTTTCTGGCTTGACCGCGATGACCATTCTTTCCTGTGCTTCACTAATCCAGATTTCGTTATAGTTAAGCCCGCCGTACTTTAACGGCACTTTTTCCAAATCAACTTCTGCCCCGAGGTTCTGGCCCATCTCTCCTACTGCACTGCTCAGTCCGCCGGCCCCGCAATCGGTGATTGCCTCGTACAGGCCCGCCTCGTTTGCCTGAATCAGCACGTCCAGCATTTTCTTTTCCGTTATCGGATTGCCGATTTGGACGGCGTGTGAAAAGATTGCTTCGTACTCGTGGGTTATTTCGCCGCTTGAGAATGTCGCTCCGTGAATTCCATCTCTGCCTGTTCGACCGCCGACTACGATAATAATATTTCCGCTTTGTGGATTCTTGAAACATTTGTTCTTGTCCATTATGCCGATGTTGCCGCAGTAGACTAAAGGATTACCGAGGTATCTTTCGTCGAAATAAATGGCACCGTTGACCGTTGGTATTCCCATTCTGTTGCCGTAGTCGCGGACACCTGCTACAACGCCTTTCATAATTCGTCTGGGATGCAGAACTCCCTTGGGGATGTCTTCAAGCTTCTTGTCGGGCGGGCCGAAGCAAAATATGTCGGTATTGGCGATAGGTCTGGCACCGAGGCCCGTTCCCATAGGGTCACGAATTACACCGCCGATGCCCGTCGCGGCTCCGCCGTAGGGGTCCAGTGCGGAAGGGCGATTATGGGTTTCAACCTTAAAGCAAACGGCGGTGTCTTTGTCAAATTCCACCACGCCGGCGTTATCGACAAAGACGGATATGCACCAACTCTTATTAAGTTGCTTGGTGGCTTTGAAAATGGTGTCTTTTAGCAGGTTGTCGAAATGTAGTTCTTTGCCATCGATTGACATATCGACAGAGCTTTTGAGCGTTTTGTGCACGCAATGCTCACTCCAGGTCTGGGCGAGTGATTCCAGTTCAACGTCAGTGGGTTCCCGGCCAAGCTGCCGGTAGTATTTCTGAATGGTCTGCATCTCGACAAGATTCAAGAACAGGTCTTTTTCTTTGCTCAGCGCGATAAGGCCGTCATCGTCAAGGTCGCGAATGGGCCAGTGCACTATCTCTAATTCGTATGGTTTTAGGTGCGGGTTTGGCGGTTCAGCTTCGCTTCCGACTATTACCGTCTCAATGACATCGTTCGCAAGTATTTTCTTTGCTATCATATCGGTCTGGCTTTGGTTGATATTGCCCAGGAGTACATATTTTCGTGCGGTTCGAACGTTACCGGCTTTCATACCCATATCGGCTAATGCCGCCATTACGGACTCAGCTACGGGGTCGGTGACGCCGCTTTTGAGATGCACCTCGATTAGCGTTGCCTTTGCCAGCCCGGCCGGCGGGCCGCTTCTGCCGATATGATACTCTTCGCAAACCGGGTCGCTCAGAAGCTCTTTGCCTACGCGCTGCGCAAAATCATTGTCATAATCGGCCTCAATCATAAAGACTTTAGCCGACTGTACCGCTTCGACCGAACGGATGCCCAGCTCTTTGATATCTTCCAGTATGCTGTTACCGTGTACATCAGCAAAGCCGGGCCGATTGAAAACCTCGAAACGCCATTTTCTCACGATATTAATTCCTTATTATTTATTTTGTAGTTTATCATTGTACCGCGTTTTTTCCTTGCCGCCTCAAGTAAGTTTTCAATTTGTTGTTTATTCTGGTTTTTGATTGCTTTTTTAATTTTCAATAGTTCGGCGATAATTCTATCGATACCTTTTATGGTGTTATTCACATTTGTCAACAGGACATCAGCCCAGATATTAGCCGGTCCGGATGCTGTTCTCGATGTATCAATAAAGCCTTTGCCGGCAAACTTCAGAATTTCACTACTGTTGCAGTTTATCAATGCAGCTGCTGCTATGTGTGGCAGATGGCTTATCTTTGCTGCCCAGCGGTGGGGCAGAACTTTTGTCGAGCCGACATCGGTAACAACGCAGCCTCCCGATAGTGCATCACGAATTTTAATAAAGGTTTTCTCAAATGTGTATACAGGCGTGGCCAGGATGACAAGGTCTGCTCCGAATACACTTTCGCGCAGGTTGTCGACGATTTCAGCAGCAACTGCCAACTTTCTTGCTTTTGTACGGGTGGAGGGGCGGTGGGTGTAACCAATTGTTTTTACGCCGGGTAAAGAAAGTAAAACCCTTAAAGTTATCGAGCCGCCTAAAAGACCGAGTCCTATTACAGTTATTTGCTTTAAGTCTTTCATAATCAAGAAGTTATGGAGATACACCTCAGAGTATATTATGCTAAAAATTATAGTATGGCACCTCGTATGTCAATTTTTTTCTTTTATTTGTGTTATCAAAATGATAATATTTCGACTTTAAAAGAATAGAGCCAACGGATATGGCAAAAGAACGAAATGTCCCGCCTGCTGTTAGTGGGCAGGTTTTTTTATGGCCATTTTTGACGGGTGTATAAAATGCCGGATGATAAGAATAAATTCCGCGGTAGCGACCATCTCGATTTTGAGCAAAGAGTAGCCGACCTCGATCGTCAGATGAATGAGCTGCGCAGACTCAGTTCAATCAAAGGCATCGACTATTCTGCAGAGATTCGCCGGCTTCAGCGAGAGCAGGTTAGTGAGCTAAAACGAATCTATTCGAATCTGACCGCCTGGCAAACTGTTCAGGTGGCACGTCACCCGAAGAGACCGCTTTTATCTGACTATCTTGACCTGATGGTAAAAGACTTTCGCGAATTTCACGGTGATAGGTGCTTCGGTGATGACCGGGCAATCGTAACAGGATTTGGACAGGTCAGCAGGGAGAGAGTATTGGTTGTCGGACAGAACAAGGGTCGGAGTACAAAGGAAAAGGTTGCCTGTAATTTCGGATGTTCCAATCCCGAAGGTTATCGCAAGGCGCTCGTCAAAATGAAATTTGCTGAAAAGTACGATATTCCTGTCGTTACTCTTATCGACACGCCGGGCGCATATCCCGGTATTGGGGCTGAAGAGCGGGGACAGGCTCAGGCAATAGCAACGAATCTTCTGGAGATGTCGCGACTGAGGGTACCGATAATTTGTATATGTATTGGTGAGGGCGGTTCCGGTGGTGCACTTGGTATAGGCGTGGGTGACAGGTTGGCAATGCTTGAATTCGCGTATTATTCCGTGATATCACCCGAGGGTTGTGCTGCGATTCTCTGGCGTGACGGCTCACAGGCCCCCGATGCCGCCGAGGCACTTAAATTGACAAGCAAGGATTTGTATAAGCTTGGGCTGGTTGATGCGGTTATTCCCGAACCGCTCGGCGGCGCACATCGCAATGTTCATGACACTGTTTATAACGTAGAGAAATATATTGTCAAAACACTGCGGGACTTAAAGAGAACAAAGATTGATAATCTGCTTGAAAACAGATACAGGAAATTACGCTCGATAGGCGTCAGTCCTGTAGAAAAGCTTCGCCGCAAAACCTTAGCCGGCAGAGAGCGGATAAAGGCAGCCGTAGAAAAAATCCGCACAAAACCAAAACCTGTCCCCGCTAAAGTGTGACGACGCTGTGTTATTAGGTGTCAATATCTTAGTTATTTTAGACCTCAAGGGGGGGAGAAAATTCATCTTTTTTTAAGGAGAGTGTTATGTCAGATAAAAAAAATACTACAGCGACAGAAAAATCCTGCCAAACACCACGGAAAGACAAAAACTTATTAACGAGAAGGAGTTTTATTGGAACGGCAGCCGGAATGGGTGCGGCGGGTTTGCTTGCCGGCGGTGCCAAGAAGCCGAAAGAATCAGAAATGCCTATATGGTCGGGAGACTTGGGAACTCCCACAAAGAAGGCTCCCCGCATCTCCAAAACATCAAAATCCGACCGCCTGAATATGATTGTAATCATTGCGGATACCTGGCGGGCGGACCATCTTGGCTGCTATGGCAGTACACGAATAAAGACACCTTATCTTGATAAATTTGCGAAGCAAAGTGTATTATTTGCAAACGCCAGTGCAGAAGGACTTCCCACTATTCCGTGCCGAAGGGTCTATCACACAGGGAAAAGTGTCCTTCCTGAATCAAAGTGGCAGCCCCTTGACAAAACTGATGTCACCTTTGCTGAGGTCCTCGGCAAGCGCGGTATCACAACCGGCTTTATCGTTGATACGTATCATCATTTCAAGCCGGACTACAATTTTCATCGGGGATTTGACTCCTGGCTTTGGGTCCGCGGGCAGGAGACCGACAGATGGAAAAGCGGCCCAAAAGAAATGTTTGAACCCAAAAAACATATGCCTGCTCATTTATGGAACGAGCGTTATGACGGAAACATGCGTCAATACCTGATGAACACACAGGATAGAAAAGGGGAAAAAGATTATTTCTGTGCCCAATCCTGCATCGAGGCTATGAACTGGCTCCAGAAAAATGTTAGCAGCAAACCATTTATGCTCTGGATTGATATGTTTGACCCTCATGAACCATGGGACGCACCTCCACGATTTCAGAAAATGTATCGTGACAAATATCCGTACGAGCGATATCTGTTTGGGTATGGAGTCAGGAACAAAGACATACGTCCTGATGATTTACCTGTTATTAGAGACCTTTATGCAGCGGAAGTTAGCTTCAGCGATTACTGTATCGGTCAGCTTTTGAAAAGAATTGAAGAGATAGGCCTGATGGATGATACGATTATCGCCTTTTCAACCGACCATGGCACCCACCTCGGCGAGGAAGGTTGTGTACAGAAAACTCCCGCTCTTCTTAATGCTTGTGTCACCCATATTCCATTGATTATAAAGCATCCCGACGCCAAGTTTGCTGGAAAGCGCATTGAGGGACTGGTCAGTGCCGTCGATTTTATGCCAACATTTCTTTCACTGCTTGGAATTGATGATTATAAGAATATGGATGGGCAAAATATGTGGAAGTTGGTCACAGGCCGGGCCAAGTCAATACATGATGATGTTTATACGGTTTTCCAGAATTTTGGAGCGATCCATAATTTGCATTGGCATTATTTCCAGCACATTAGGGGCAAAAACACAGGTAAGGGGCCCTGCCTTTATGACTTAAAAAATGACCCGAAGCAGACTAAAAATGTTATTAAGGAATTTCCGGAAGCAGCGAAAGCTTTGAGAAACAAATTACAGAATCATCTTAAGATTGAAATACCTCTATTAAAAGTGTGATTGTTTTTTTGTAGGAACGGAGTTCGTTGATGTACAAGCGGGGATTTACCCCGTTAGAAATAAAGATGTGTAATCGGAAGATTTCTGAGCGGGTAAGTAAGAGATTTCTAACGGGATTTACATTAGTAGAACTCTTGGTAGTGATTGCTATTATTGCTTTATTGATGGCGATACTAATGCCGGCGCTTCAAAAGGCCCGTGAGCAGGGTATGTATGCCGTCTGCAAAAACAACCTTCGGCAAGTCGGCTTCGGAGCTGATTTGTATGCCGAAGACTGGGAATCGCAAATCCCGCGTGGAAAGGGAGGTGGTCCGGGCCAGACCTGGTACATGCTGTTTATGCCTTATTTGGCCCAGAGACCAATCGGCAACGATTACCGTAACGTCAAGATATACCGCTGTCCCAGCTACCCGGACCCTGACCAAACCGTCTGCTATGTCGTCAACGGCTGGGAATTTAGCAGTGAAACGGATATGGTCGGCGGCGAGACAATAGAGCCAACCCCGCTATCTGCTTGTCGTAACTTGGCTTCTACAATCTACCTTGCCGATAATGAGTTCGGGCCGTGGCGTCCGATAATCAGGAAGGCCGACGACGATGGATGGAATCGATGCGATGTGTGGTATCCTGGGCATTTGCCCTCCTCCGATAGTCAAGACATATATCAGGGCCGACGCGTGGCACGAGAACGACACAAAGACAGGGGTTGCAATTCGCTCTATCTCGACTGGCACGCTGAATGGGTGGCCGCCGAGAAGATGACAATAAATATGTGGCGGTTTAAAAAAATAGCATATTGACCACTTCACCGGCTCGCGTTATCCTGTTAGCACTCAGTTGTGGATATTAGACTTTAAGGTGTATTGTCTGGTAAATTACGATTGGTATTTATGAAGCTCGGCGGAGTAGCCGGGCAGAGTTCATTTAGAAACTTCTTGGTTTAATTGGACCAAAACGAGAAGGAGCACCGAAATTATGAGAAGCAGACTCATTCTTACTTGCTTGATTGTGTTGGCTTGGTCAATTGCTATGACCGGTTGTGAGGGCGGGGCAAAAATAGAAGAGGAGTTGACCGCAACAAAGGCTGCTTTAGAGCTAACTCAACAGAAACTGGACACTGTTTCGCGGGCCCGTGATACCCTGCAGGAACAGGTTACAGAACTCATCAGGTCACGGGACGCGGCGGTCGAGGAAGTAAAAGCCTCTAAAGTCAGGATCGATAAGCTTACGAGACAGTATGAGGAACAGGCAAAAATAATTCGTGAGCTTCAAGAGCATATGAAGCAGATGCAGGCGGCCATTGAGAAACTGTAAACCGTGGGACAAGCTCAGTGTGTTACCCCGACGCATTGATTTGAAGGTGAGGTCTATTCTCGAATACTATATTATCGGACTATTTGTAGTGCCGCATTTATTTTGCGGGGGTAATGAGTTCAAGCTGTGATTGATTTGCAGAAGTCCTTTATTTCTTATCGAACTGGGAAAACATACAACAACTGTAGAATGTAAATTCGGCTTGTGAAATGAATCGTAGAAGTTGAACTCTGCGAACTAAGTGATAACCGCGATGAAAACTAAACGCTCACTCATTTTGCACCGTTGTTGATGTATCTTGGGTCTTTACCTTCTTCAATGGCTGTTATCTTATTTACCCTTCTTTCATGCCTTCCGCCGCTGAATTCGGTTTTGAGCCAGACTTCTACTATTTTTCGCAGTAATATTTCGCCGGTTTGATCACCTGATATACAAAGCACATTTGCATTATTGTGGTCGCGCGAAATCCGGGCACCCAGCTCGTCATGGCACAAAGCGGCCCTGACTCCCTTAATTTTGTTTGCGGCTATGCTCATTCCGAGCCCGGTAGAACAGACCAAAATAGCTCTATCGGCTTGATTGTTCGATACTGCTGTTGCTGCCAAATAAGCAGAGTCGGGGTAATCAACAGGATTGATATCGTTGGTGCCAACGTCGATACACTCATGGCCCAACTGGGTAACTATAGACTTGATTAGTTGTTTGGCTTCGAAGCCGCGATGGTCGTTTCCAACTGCTATTTTCATATTATAAGCTCACCAATCCTTTTCTTTATTGCTTTTTCTATTAAGTCAGCACAGTTATTAAAAACCTGCTGTCCCTGGCCTATCGGGTCAGGAATATCCTTATCTTCTGCCAATAAATAACACTTATTTGCAGCTTCCCGGTTAAGGGAAATGACTCGCTCAAGGTGCATTCGACTCATTGCGAATATAAAGTCATTTTCTTCGATGAGTTCCTGGGACAGTGCTCTGTTCCTGTGAGCTCTTATATCAATCCCTTTAGCTGCGCAAGCTGCTACAGCTTCTTTACTTGCCGGCGAATTTTCCAAATCTATAATGCCGGCAGAAGATGTTTTATAATCCATTTTATCGAGGAGGTCAACCTTGCATTGTAATTTTTCTGCAAGATATTTGCGGAATATTCCCTCGGCCATAGGGCTTCGACAGGTATTGCCGGTACAAACGAACAAAAATTTGATTTCTGACATTGCCTTCAGCTCTGCCTCGGAATATACGCCTTGCCTCAGGATTTCCAGCCCTTTTTTGCCTATTTTCACAACGGTGCTGCTTTTTTTGTATTTACACGGCCCTGCATCCAGCAGCAAATCGATTTGACCTGAGAGCTGAGCGAGCACTTCTTCCGCATTCGTTGCCGGCTGCCGGCCTCTTATGTTGGCACTTGGTGCGACCACAGGATTATGTGTTAGCCGCAATAGTGTTGAAGCTATGGGATTATCAGGGCAGCGAATCCCTATAGAATTATTTTTATATAAACTTTCAAAAACCTCTCTTTTCAGGCTGGTTTTCTGTTTCTTGATGTCCTTGTCGTCCAATTCGAATACGATGGTCAGAGGGCCCGGCCAGGCGTTTCTAATTAGTTTGTCAGCTTTAAGTCCGACATTAGGCACATATTTTTTGGTCTCATTTTTTTGGCTGATATGCAATGTATAGTATTTATTAGGACTCCTGCCTTTGAGGTTATTGAGCTTGATAAGTGAGTCGATTTTAGCCCGGCAGGCGATTCCGTACACGCTTTCAGTGGGAAATGCAACGAGTCTGCCGGCGTCTACCAATATTGCGGCTTCTTTGATTTTTGCTATATCTACTTTGTATGGATCGAGTTTTACTACTTTTGTCTGCATTGGTTCAATAAAATACATTAAACGAGCCACGGTCGCAAGATAACTTACTCAATATAGTTAGTAGTTATGAGTTCATAGACAATGCACTATGAACTACGAACTATCAACTATCGATAGAGAAGGCCCGATAAAAACAGGAAAAAAGTTGTCATGCACTAAAGGATAATTTTTTTGTCAAAAAACATACCATATTGCCCAATTACGCTAAACTATCCAAATTAACAATGCCGATAACGTTATCATTGGTTATACCGGCTTTCGTCATTGACGGAACGGAATTTGAAGGAGTTTTGTATGGAGACTTTAGTTGAGCAGCGTAAGAATACCCGAACGGCAATTTGTTGGCCTGTGAGTCTTTGGCTGCCAAAAGCAAACAGGTTTTTTAACGGACGAAGCGCAAATGTGAGTAAAACGGGCGTTTTCGTAACACTGCCTATTATGACACCTGTTCGGCCGGGCAATACTGTGGAGATTAATTTCCCACGTACAGCCACTTTAGCAAAGGAAAAAGGGCAATTTGCCCGTGTTAAAAGCGGCAAAGTAGTGAGAGTTGACCGCAAGAATATGCTCAAGAATGCTAAAATCGGTGTTGCAATTGCCTTTGCGTAGTCGATGAACCACTCTTTTTTACTCTGTTAGAAGTGATTGTGGACAGCCTGATGATTGAATAGAGTGGTGAGTGTATAAGTTATGACTGATGACTGTTTGGCATCGGTCTTTTTTTGTATTCTTAATTGGCTTACCTTCGCGAATCTTATCCATTATTACGTTAATCAGATGATATTACTGTACTAATAAACATAAGTTTATAGTGCCTGTCCTCATATTTCAAAATACGAGTGCGAGAAATAAGAGCAGGGCGCCGATAACAGCGACAGTGAAGGCGATTTTTGACCATTTTAGATATTTTGCGAAGGCGGGATGCTGGTCCTCGAATTCATAATAATAGTCATCTAAATCGGAGTCCTCTTTTGGCTTTAGACGCAGCTTGACATAGAAATAACCGGCGAGGGATATTAGAAACAAAGAGCCACCAACTATATAGAGGATAGTATCCATAGGTCATGCAGCCGCTATAATAGCAGAACATCAAATAAATTAGATACAGACTCACAGCTAAATTCAATTAAAAAAGTAAAAAAGAATTGTTTCGCGGAAAGGACTTTTTAGTTGATTATTGAATCGTGATAATTGATAATCTGCTAACTAAACCAAGGATGGTTGTCTTATGGTAGGGGTCGTTTCAAAACCGGATACACAGGGGAAATTAGAGATACTCAGCGCCGATGCGCAGTATGACCTGGCGTGTGCGTGCAGTTGCAGTAAAGATGAGCATCGACAGCGGGGCAGTGACGGCAATTGGATTTACCCCGTAACGCTTCCAGGTGGTGGCAAAAGTATACTATTCAAGACGCTGATTTCAAATGTCTGCACAAACGACTGCAAGTACTGTCCCTTAAGAGAAAATATGGAAATCCGCAGATGCAGCCTTCGCCCGGAGGAGACGGCAAAGATATTTCTGGATTATTACAGGCAGCGGAAAGTTTTTGGGCTGTTTCTAAGCTCAGGAGTCCTGGGGTCGGCTGATGCCACAATGGACAGACTCAATGCGATAGCAAGGCTGCTGCGAAAAAAATACGGATTCCGAGGGTACATTCATCTAAAGATTATTCCGGGCGCAAGCGATGCAGCAATAGAAGAGGCGATTTCGCTGGCGAGTACTGTCTCGCTGAATATTGAGACGCCGGGTGCAAAAAACCTGGCAAAACTGTCAAATAAGAAAGAGTATATCAAAGATATTATTGAGCCCATAAAACTGATAAGCAGATTGACCGGTCGCGGGATGAAGTACGAAAAGGTTAAGCAGACGACGCAGTTTATTGTGGGAGCGGCTGGAGAATCGGACACGGAAATCGTGAAGTATATGTTCGGATTGTATGACCGGCTGAGGATGCACAGGGTATATTTTAGCGCTTACCAAAAGGGATTAGGGGATGAGTCTATAGCTGGTGAACATGTGGGCCCGGAGACACCAACAGATGTGTTTGTGCGGGAGCATCGATTATATCAGGTGGATTTTCTGCTTCGCAAATATGGCTTTGTGGAATCCGATATAATTTTTGAGAAAAATGGTAATCTTTCTCTAAAAGTTGACCCGAAAGAGGCGTGGGCTCAGAGGTATCCAGAGTATTTTCCTGTTGATGTGAATCGGGCGTTAAAGTTTGAGCTGTTAAGGGTGCCCGGGCTTGGTCCCGTGACGGTAAAGCGGATTTTGGAACGGCGAAAACAGGCCCGTTTGAGACGCATTGAAGATGTGGGGAAAGTGGGAGTTAGATTAAAAAAAGCAAGAAAATACCTGGCTTTTTAGAATTGGAATTTTCAGAGAGGGATTTAAAATATGGCAATGACCAATGTGTAATTTTGATTTGACAATGATGAATCTTTCGGGTTATTGTATCAGTTGAGTATTCCAGCTTGAAAAATTAATGGATGGGAGAATGCTGTGGGTTGAGCATTACTTATTTA
>CAYVIT010000090.1:0-13152 GCA_964451425.1 uncultured Pirellulales bacterium | reverse complement strand
ACTGGGGGCTATATAAAAGACGACCCCCACGTGGAACGTGGTAATAAAGCCCCCCGGCATAAAGCCGGGGGCTTCCGGAACGGAATAGAATTATGTACCCCCGGCATGAAGCCGGGGGCTTTCGGAGAACGTATTATTTATTTCTTATGGCGCAGGCGATGAATCATAGCCAGCACTTCGGCCACGGCCACGTATAAAATCTGCGGGATAAGACCATTGAGCTTGACCGTCGAATATATTGTTCTTGCCAGCTCCGGTCTTCTTATGACAGGCACGCCGTAAGCGCGTGCGATTTCTCTGATTTTTTCCGCCATCTGGTCCGCCCCTTTGGCCACAAGAACAGGCGCTTCCATAGTTTTGGCATCGTATCGCAGCGCAACAGCCACGTGTGTCGGATTGACGAGGACGACACTTGCCTTGGGCACTTCCTGCAGCATTCGCTTCCTGGCCATCTCAAACTGGAGCCTTCGGATTCGGCTTTTTACTTCCGGCGAACCTTCCACGTCTCTGCGTTCGCGTTTTACTTCCTGCCTTGTCATTTTCAGTTCCTGGATGTATTTCCATTTCTGATAGAAGGCGTCGGCCATTCCTATAACCAGCAGCGCGATGCCAATGCGTATGGCGAGGCCGAGTATAATCCCGGCGGTGGCTGCAAGTATCTGTGCCGACCAGGCCCATCGAAGGTTGGCGAGCATATCGAGCCGGCTTTTAAGGTAGAACCAGACGATAAATGAGACAAAAAGCAATTTTAATATTGATACCAGGAGTTTGACCATAGAGCGGGCGTTAATCAGCTTGCCAAATCCTGTTACCGGATTTATATGGCTGAATTTCAAGCTGACAGCTTCGGGCGCGAAATTCAGGCCGGTGATGGCAACACAGGCCAGGACGGAGCCTGCAAAAAGTGCGGCAAGAATCGGGCAGACGGCAAATATGGAATCTGCAATTTTTGCCTTCGTAAAATTCCAAAAGGAAAGGCTGTCAGCAAAAACGGCATTTTCACACGACATGCCTTGCCTGAGTTGTGTGATGAACCATTGCAGCAGACTCGGAGCCATTAAAGCCACTATCAATATCAATGCCAGAAGCGTTACAATCGAGGTCAGTTCCTCGCTATGCGGCACCTGGCCTTTCTTTCTGGCCTTCTCCAGTTTTTTCGGTGTCGGCTGTTCGGTCCTTTCAGCGGCCGGCTTCTCTGGCATAATCTATAATCTCGTATTGCGTATATCGTATTGTGTATATCGCTGCGTATATCGTATTGCGTTCTTGTGATACGCAACACTCACAACACACGACGAATTTCAATAGGGCAGCAGTTTGCCCATCCAGTCGGCGAATTCAGTAACGAATCCGTTAATAAACGGCAAAAATATCGTCACCATTAACAGGCCCAGTCCGACCCGCAACGGGAGACTGATGAATAGAATGTTCATCTCCGGGACTATTCGGGCCAGGATGGCTAAAACAACCATCAGTAGTAAAAACGCTGCCAAAATTGGAGCGGCCAATTTCAGGCCGGCAATTAACATTGCTGAGCCAGCCTTTACTACTCCGGCGGTCAGGACCGGTACTGTCGGGATGCAGCCGGCCGGAAACGCCTCGTAACTTTTCGAGATAATCAGTAAAAGCAAATGGTGACCATTAGCGCTTAGAAAAAGAAGTATAAATATCATTTCCAACAAGCTGCCCAGCGGCTGTGTTCTATCGCCGGTCAACGGGTCCAGTACCTCAGCCATTGCCAAACCCATCTGCCGTTCGATAATCCGTCCGCTGAGCCTGACCGCTGAAAAGACAACGGCAGCGACTAATCCTAAAGCTAAACCGTAGGCTGCTTCATTTGCTATCAGTAATATCGCCTCCATTACAGAAATACGTTTTGGTTCGATGGCCAGGGGTGTTATTACGGAGAAGAAGACAGCCAACATAACGGTGAGCCCGACTTTGATCCTGACCGGAATGGTCTTCCAGCTAAAAACAGGAATCACCAGAAAAAACGCCGAAATCCTGGTCAACACCATCACAAAACCGAGCAGTTTTTCGACACACAGAGACATAAATCAGTGCCCGACATCTCGAATATGGCTAAAAACTTCGGTTGTGAACCGAAGTATCAACTGGAGCATCCAATTGCCGCAAATCAATGTGACGAACCCGACAGCCAGAAGCTTGGGTACTATCGTTAAAGTCATATCGCGTATGGAAGTGACTGCCTGTAAGAGTGTCACGACAATCCCGACGACTATACAGGTCAGCAGAATCGGGGCAGCTAAAAGCAAAGCCGTCTCGAGAGTTTGTCGGCCAAGGTAAAGAGCAAAAGTACTATCCATATATTAAGCCTCTGCCATACGTGGTTAAATGTAAATAGTTAAATGCTTACCAATTGCCATCTCTTTATCTGAAACCCAAGCTGAGACTTTTCGCCAGCAATCCCCATCCGTCAACAAGAATAAACAGTATCAGCTTGAAGGGCAGCGAAATCATCATAGGCGGCAGCATCATCATACCCGCACTGAGCAAAACGCTTGCGATAACCATATCTATCAGCAGAAAAGGAATAAACAAAAGGCAGCCTATCTCAAATGCGGTGCGAAATTCGCTGATAATAAACGCAGGGATTACTATGTGCATGCCGATATCCATTGGACTGGTCGGAGGCTCTATTTTGGCCATCTGTACAAACAGGGCCAAATCCGATTCCCGGCTTTGTCGAAGCATAAATTCCTTGATGCAATAGCTGCCTCTGGCTGCCGCTGTCTTTAGATCAATCTGGTCTGCAATATAAGGCTGAATCGAGTTTGTGTTGATTTTGGTGAATGTTGGAGCCATTGTATACAGCGTCAGGAACATAGCCAGACCTATAACGGCAATAGTCGGTGGTATGGTTTGTGTGGTCAAGGCACGACGAATAAAGGCCAAAACAATCACTATCCTCGTAAAGGAAGTCATCATAACCAGGAGACTTGGTAAAATCGCCAGAAGGCTAAAAATGATTACAAGTTTGACCGGTGTCGACCAATTTTTCTCTTCACCTTCGCTTGTGGTTGCTTTGTCAATGACTGTCATCAAATCGCCGATGCTTGGAATACCGGCTGCCCCCACAGCTTCGTTTTGGCGAAGCAAAGCGGCGGGATTACCAGGCAGTTTCGGCATCGGTAATTGAGGGAACTTAGTCGTGTCCCTGCCGAAGGACAAACGCCCCATTGACAAAACAACAAACACCAGGAAAGATATTCTCATAACCTTACCAGTCATTTATACTCTGGGGACCCCAAACACACTCTTCCGCGTTTGGGGAACCCCCCTCACAGTATCCATCTCCTGCATCGATAAATCCGCCATGGCATCCGTTACGTCAGCCAATTTTGTGATATTTTCATTTGTACTGCCGACAAGCAGCCATTGGCTGCCTATTCTGAGCAAATGTACGGCCTTGCGTGGTCCGAGGTGGACAGTTTCTGCGATGTGAATCTCTTTGCCGGGCAGGTTAGTAATCCTCGGAAGGACTTTTCTCGAGATGTAAATCGCCACCACGCCCAGAGCAATGACAAGCAAAACCGAAAGCATCATCTTAAAGAACAGCTCCTGGTTGCCGGAGCTGCCGCCTGGATTCTTAGGGAAATTGGGGTCACCTGCAAACAGGGAACCAGTAGTGAGTTTTGACTTCTCAGGCTGTGTTTGATTAGTAGCCGACCGAGCTGTACAGACTACAAGAATACCGGCGACTATCACAGCCGTTACCAGAAGCGCTATGATTTTTTTCTTATATTCCGTCATATTATGGACTCAAGACACACGACCTAACTTTGAGTCTGTCCGTTAGATTCTTTACCGTTATTTAGTGTGCAAACGGCGTGCCGAAATGTCAAAATGGGCTTTATTACACATTCAACGGGGATTTGGGGACAGGAATTGGCGGATATTAGGGCAAAATGTCGAAAAACTTGACAGGTACCCATAAATTCCACAAGTCAGTCGCCGTTCCTCAGGACGGCAATTAAGATATGTGACTGTTTGGAGATAAGGCTATTGCGGCCTTTCCACTGCCCGCCGGGGCCCGCCCCCCATGAATAGACAGGCCAATTGGATGCCGAGGACAAATTATCCTGCAGGAAATCCGCCACTGTGTGGGCCCGCTTCGCTGACAGTATCCACTGTTGTTGCTCTGTTGATTCATCATCAGATAGACCAAGAACGTATAATTTGATAGCAACAGAGCCTCGGTCCTGCTGCAGGTCAAGGCATAATTCGGTCAGGTACTTCTTTGCCGCCTCATTCAAAGCTGCCTGTCCTTGTGGAAAGCGTATATTAGCCAATGCAAAATTGGTTTCCCCCGCGACTATCTGTGAAGGTATGGCCGTCACGACCTTCGTGAGCTTCTTAAAAATCCGGCGAGTCTTCTCCTGGTCTGCGTCGATACTTCTGCGAGCAAAAGTCTCGTCAGGTTCAGGTGTGAAGTATTTGAGTTTGACCATGCCGAGGTCGGGCGTATCTTTTCTTCCAAAAAGCACTCCAAGCCCGATATATCTTATTGATTTAATAAAGCTGTCTCGGCCTTTATTAAACAGGGCCGGATCTTGTACCTCGGCCAGAGTCAGCAGCATCACAAAGAATGTCAGCAGCAGCGTTACCATATCCGAAAAAGTAACGATATACGCCGGCACTTTTGGCGAACTTTCCTCGGTTTTTTTGCGCAGTCTTCTCAATTGTAAATGCCCCGTTCCAGAAGGACTATCTCGACAGCTCGTTCCCGCCCGGCACTAATTTTGCCGTTTTCCAGCCTCTCTTGAGGTATGGTGCTTGCCGCAGAGATACTGAACCGCTCCTTATCAAGACCTTGTTTCTCGGTGAGGTACTCCAACACCGCCCATGCGCGTTCCAGACCGAACTGTTCGTTATCCTCATCGCCAGGCCCGTTTTCGCTAATTACTACGCGGTTGGGCATCTGTTTTAAGAATGATGCCATGGTGGACAAAATATCACGGCCTTCGGAAGAAACAGCCGTGCCTTTACCCCAAAAAACCTTTGTGGATGAGACAATAAAAACCTTCCGCTTGTGAAAGTCCTCAGATTCTGTTTCTTCTAACAGGCCATCCTTTTTTCCACTTTCCAAAGTCGGCTTTTCACTGCCCTTATCAAGTTCCTCCAAATATTTTATTGATCTGAGGTGCTGGAACGAGTCCCTGTTACTTTGCGGAAACGGACTAATATTGGTTAGGGCCCTGCAGTAGATTATCTTCAAACTCCAAAAGATCCTGTTATCGAACGATGAGAAACTCAAAAGAAGCACAAAGAAAGTCAACAGCAGGGTCATACAATCACTGAAAGTGACCATCCATTCCGGTGCACCAGCAGCTCCGTCTTCTTCTACATGTTTTTTAGCCCGCATCGTTATACGGTAGCCTTTACTTCCTGCCGTCTGCCCTGAGAGACAAAGATTTGTATTTTTTCCCGGACAGCGGTCGGATTATCGCCTCGCGCAATAGAGCAGATACCTTCTACAATCATCTCCATTGCGGTCGCCTCCGCTTTTGAATAATTCCCCAGTTTTCCAGCCAGTGGTATAAAAATCAAATTAGCAGTTAATGCGCCGTAGAAAGTGGTGATCAAAGCCACCGCCATACCTGCACCAATCGATTCAGGTGATTCGAGGCTTCTAAGCATCTGGATCAGACCGATAAGCGTTCCTATCATTCCAAAAGCGGGAGCAGCCGCACCCATGAACTCTAATATTTTCTTGCCGACTGCATGGCGATCCTGGAGGTATTGAATCTCAAGAGACATCAGGTCATTAATCGTCTCGGGCTCCTGTCCGTCCACGAGCATCTGCAGTCCCTTGGCGAAGAACATGTTATCCGTATTTTGAATCTCCTGTTCCAGAGCCAGCGGCCCATCGCGTCTGCTGATGGCCGCGTAATTCACCATCCTTTGAATAAGCTCCGACTGGGGGGGTATTTTGGTAATAATCGTCTTCTTGACTATCGAGAATATTCCCAGGAACTGCGGCAGGGAAAAATGTATGAGCGTCGCGCAGAGCATTCCTCCTACGGTGAGCGCCAGCGAGGGAAGATGGATAAATATCTGCCAGCCGCCGCCGGCGACAATGGATGTCGTAATGACCATGAAACCAAGAAGTATTCCTATTATTGTTGCAATGTCCATAGTATTACTATATTTCTGATATTTGTTTCAGTTTCCGGCACAAGACAGATGCAAGCTGCGGCTGAGCAGTAACCAACGCAGCTAATACTTTGGCTTTTGTCCTTTCTGTCATATAGTGCAGAATCTTCACTGCATCATTAAGGCCGCTATCGGCTTCTTCGATGCCGGAACCCTGTTCCTTTTCCTTACAGATATTTGTCAATAATTCGCCGGCACTTATGGGGTCCATCTTGTCATAAGTAGCAGCTATTGAGACAAGGTTGGCCTTTTCCTTCTTATCAATATCAACCCTGGTTTTAATCAGCTCATCCCGCTGCTGCTTGAGACTGGTAACGGTTGAAGTAAGCTCGATTTGCAGATTATTGAGGGCTTCGATATCCTTTTGTAATGCACTCCGAGTGACTTGTAGTCTCTGGGCCTGCAGTTCAAGGGCCTGCAGTTTATTGTTATACTCCTGTATCTTTTCCCGAATCTCAAAGACAAGACTCTTGAGCCTTTTTTCGGTCATAGCCTTCCTCTTTGCGCTATCTGTTGCGCTCATGGTACCATCTTCCGGCAGCGGCAGCACGTGCCCGCCGGTGAAATCGGAAGCAGTAACCGCAGGCTGTTTCGACTCGTCACTCTGGGGCACAGGCGCCGGTTTTGTAAGCCGTGCAAGGACGAATGCGCCGGCAAAGCTGACCAGGCCTGCTGCCGCTATTATTATTATCTTCTTAATCATAGGTTTTCTCCTGATTTCATTACTGTTTCCTGAATTTGACCCCGCCTATGGCGGGCGGAAATTCAGCTCTTTTTATAGCCTGTTTATTGCCCGTATATCATATTTCGAGTGAATGAAACTGCAGCTATCTCATCCATCTCTTTTTGTTCGAGTCTTTCCTGTTCTCCTATAAATCGTTTTTTTGCTTCGTCCCGTAATCTTTCCAGTCCTTCTCTAAACCTTCTGATTTTCAAAAGCTCAATGATTTTCTCTCTCTGTTGCAATTCCAGCACATTTATCTTTTCTTTGAGTTTGGCGATTCGCTCATTGTTTGTTCCTGAGTGTCTCAGGAAAAATTCCTGTTTGCTTAATCGCTTCTTGGGCTTTTCCGCGGCCAAGCCGGCGATAATATTCTCTAATATCCTCTTCTGCATTAGCAGCAGGCCTCGTGTCTCAGCGAGCTTTTCAGTTAGCTCGAGCAGCTCCGACCTCATTTTTTGTTCTTTCTTTGTTTTTAAGTCGAGAATACGCTGTAAACGCCATACGAATCGTTTCATTTATTTTCCAATTCTCAACACTGATTACTTAAAGGCCCTTGCAAGCGCAACTTATCGCGTCTGTGAACCGAGCAGATCATCCCATGACTGGACGATGGCATTCAATTGTCTTAAAGTTTCTTTGAAATCAGTTTTCTCACGAACAGGCTGAACGAGAAAGGTGTTTATCCTTTCAATCAGCGCTATCGCTCCGTCGATATGCCGATTGCTGCCTGGAGAAAACGCACCGATGTTTATTAAATCTTCGGCGTCAGTGTAAATGGCATATATTTCTTTGAGCTTCTGCGCAGCAAGATGGTGTTCTTTGCTTGTCACTGCCGGCATCAGTCTGCTGATGCTTTGTAAAATATCCACAGCGGGATAGTGTCCCCTTTCAGACAATTTTCTTGACAGAATAATATGGCCGTCCAGCAGACTCCTTGCACTATCGGCCACAGGGTCAGAGAGGTCATCGTTCTCAACAAGGACTGTAAGAATACCCGTGATACTGCCGTTTTCGGCACAGCCGAGGCGTTCGACGAGTCTTGGCATCACCGAAAAAACACTGGGACAGTAGCCTTTAGTTGCCGGCGGTTCGCCCGCTGCAAGACCGATTTGCCTTTGGGCCTGGGCAAACCGTGTAAGCGAGTCCATCATAAATAAGACGCTCATACCCTTGTCTCTGAAGTATTCAGCTATTGTGACAGCTACGAATGCCGCTTTTATCCGCTGAATCGGAGGCGAATCCGAAGTGGCAATGATGACAACGCTTCGAGCCAGGCCTTCCGGGCCAAGGTCTGCTTCGAGGAATTCGCGGACCTCTCGCCCTCGCTCGCCTATCAATGCCACAACGTTGACGGCTGCATCGCTCGAATTTGCGATATCGCCGAGCAGGACGCTCTTGCCCACACCGCTGCCCGAAAAGATGCCCATTCGTTGTCCTCTGCCGCAGGTTAATACACCGTCTATTGACCTGATTCCCAAAGCAAGGGGTCGGGTAATTTTCCCTCGACTCAAGGGCGGCGGGCTGCTTGCGTCTAATTGTCTTTTGTCCGTTCCTTTTAACGGTCCCTTACCGTCGATAGGCTCTCCTAATCCATTTATTACTCTGCCCATAATGCTTTCGCTCAGGCTGATATAGCGTGGAGTGGTCCTGGCAGTTACCGTATCGCCCGGCGATATACCTTCTATATGCTCTAAGGGTAACAGTATGAGGTGGTCGTTTTGGAAGCCTACCACTTCGGCCAACACCCGCCGACCGCCGCGAATATGGATTCCACAAAGTTCACCTAATCCTAATATTGGTCCGTTAGATTCAACAGCAAGGCCCGATACCCGCACGACTGAGCCTCGGCAATCCAGCAGGTTTACATCGCGCAGGGCCGTGTGAAATTTTTCAAAATCTATTGAGCAGTTTCCAACCTGAGTCGTAGTCATAAATTATCCCGCCGTATTAAGTGCGTTACCAATTCGTTCCAGATGCTCGTCAATCAGTGATTCAATAATTCCTTTCGGACTCTCAAGCAGACATTCCGCCCGCCCGATGTTCGGGTCCGAAATAAACTTAATGCCTGCCAGGTCACTGTCAGAATCATCTTGCTGCGTTTTTTGGAGTACAATATGGTCTTCAGGATTCAAATGCGCCACCAAATCCTTACGTGTGGGAGCGTTTTTAAGCGCTTCCCTGATAATAGATTCTATTTCGTAATCTCCATCCTGTACTCGTCGTGCCAATACCTTTCTTGCGATTTCCACCGACAGTTTTGCAATTTCTTCCTTGTGCTCGGCAAATAATTTGTCGTAAAACTGATTGAGCTTATCGATGACGACTTTAAGTGCCTGACATGCTTGCGCAAACGCTGCGTTCTGAGGCTGTGAATCCGATATCATATTTTGCTGTTCCCCGTTCCTGCTTTCGCACGAAAGCAAGTGGGAATCGTCTGAGATTTTTGCCGACACAATCGGCTTTTCAAGATGGACGGTAAGTGTCCGCGTCATTGCACTATCTTCCTACAAATCTAAGTTTACCCTCCTCATTGGCCTGCCGCAGCGGCATGAGGACTTCTTCTCTGGCCTCAAGAACCTCTTTTTCCAAGGGTTCCTGCATGAGCGAAGCTTCTTCGTCGAGCATAGCTGCGGCCCGCTCAGATATATTTGAGCGTATCTTTTGTGCGACATCTTCATCCGCCCCATAAAGTGCCATTGCCAATCTGCCTGACTCTATAGTTCGCAGAGCTTCCTGTATAGACCTGTCCGCTATCGACGGAATATCCTGCCACGTTACCATCAGGTTTCTTATTGTCTTGCCGGTTTCCTCATCTCGCTTGCCGACCTCACCAAGCAATTGGTCTCTGAGGTCTTTCTCAAGACCGCTTAGCATAACAGCGAGTTTTCGCAGATTCTGTTCTTGATTTCCTGTTTCCGCGGTTATGGCCTTTCCCTTTAGACCCTTCAGCCGTTCGCTGACTATAGATGCCATCCGCCGCAACACTGCGGCCCCGAGCGTATCCGGATTTGTCATCTTGCACACCGCTTTTAGACGAACATCTTCATTTAAACGCGACAGAACCTCCTGGCTTTTCTTGGGGGACAGCTCCGACAGTACTACAGCAATCGTCTGCGGGTGTTCACCCTCCAGTGCGAGAATCAACTCGTCCGTTCCGGCCGAACGAATATCCGTAAACATCTCACTCTGCATCGTTGCTTTTTTAATCTGAGATTGAATCTGCCCGGCTTTCTCTTTGCCAACAGCATTTACAAGCATCTCTTCACAAAAAGATTTCATACTAAATGTCGGCGTCTGCTTTTCTCGAAGCGAGTTATAAAACTCCCGGGCCACCTGTGCCTGCTCCTTCGTATTGTGCTTTTCCGATGCATCGATTCGCGCAAGCTCCAAAGCAATGTCCTGAATCCCTTCGGTATCAATTCCCCTGAGCAGCTCGGCGGCAGTAGCCGCATCCAGACTCATCAACAGCATCGCAGCCTTTTGTTTACCCGTCGGCATAACTTACTTAATTCCTCTCATTCATTTGATGTAAAATCCGGACAATTTCCTCTCTGGCTTCTTCAGCTTCTTCGTTCCTGGCAGATGATATGCTCGATGTTTCCTCTCTCAGCGCAGCAGCCGCCGACTCGGAGATATTAGAGGTTATTTTTTGGACGAGCGCATAGTCGGCCTTGACCAATGCCAGTGCTAATTTCTTTGCATCAAATCCCTTCAGTGCCTTTTGCAGCAAATCGTCAGTTGTTTGTGGTATATCCTTCCAGGTTATTTTTGAGTTGTCCACCTGTGTCTGCGTAAACTGCGTTGGTAAGCTTTCACCAGTCTTTTTACCCTTTCCCCGTATTACCCTAAGCAGAGCCCCTCGACATCCTTTACCCAGTCTTTGCAAAATCAGGGCCATCTTTCCCAATGTCCTCTCAGGCCGAGTTGGCAAGGCTTTACCCGCCTTATCTTCGGTAACGGCATCGAGACGCTCGCAAATCGTCTGTGCTATATGTGTTTTTGCTTCCACTGTCATGTTCTTACAAGTGTGCATTCTTCTAACGGCACTGAGGCGAATACCCACGCCCAGGAGTTCGAGTACATCGGAGCTTTTCTTTGCCGGCAGCTCTGATATAACCACGGCAGCAGTCCGTGGATGATCTTTGCTCAGGACTGAGGCTATTGTCCTCGAATCAAGAATACTAATACGTGTGAAAGGATTTTTTCCCTTTTGTAAATCCTTTACCCCGTTAGAAATCTGTTCTTTTCGTATCTTGCCCTCAGAACTAAGACACCTCTCGCCTATCATGCTAACAGAGGAGACTTCTAACGTGGCTATATCATCAACCGCAGAATTTCTAACGGGATTTATCTGTGTCCGGATTCGCTTTTCCTTCTCGCTGCCTACAGCGTTTCCCAGCATTTGCTTTAGCAAGCTCTTAAAGTGAAGTCTTTCATCATCTTGTAGTGAATTACAGAACTGCCGGGCAATCCGGGTGCCCTGTTTACCGCTGTGATAACCGACGGCGTCAAGATGTGCCAATTCCAACGCCAGTTCCTGAACCAACTCGGGATTAACACCTTTGAGCAGTTCGGTGGCGGTTGTCGCATCCAGACTCATCAACAGCATCGCAGCTTTCTGTTTACCCGTTAATGCCACTTACTCACCCCTCCCTATCTTCGAGCCAACTTGAAAACACCTGCTTTACCTGGTCGGGATTACGCTGGAGGGCACTGCTTATCTGCCTGCGCAGCACTAACGATTCAGATGCTCCGGCTTCAGCCGGAAGAAAACCAGCAGGCCCCTCAGCACCGGCCAGCTGCCCTGTTGGGGCCGCCGAAGCGGCCTTTTTCTTCGCACCTCTGAATATGCGAAAAACAAGCAGCGCACAGATTGCCATAATGCCTAAAGATGCATGGCGGACAATTGTCATAATACGAGGCCAACCGGACGGTTCCTGCTCAATCATTGATTCAACATCCGGGCGGTGGAACCTGACGTTCACGACTTTAAGCGCATCCGTTTCCTTAAGGCCAATCGCATTCCTGATAATCAGTTCCACGTCAGTCAATTGCATTATCATAGGGCTGCCGCCGGCAGAGGTTGTTTCGTTTGCATCGGCTGTTGATAAATCCACAAAGGCGGCCACTGATAGGGACTTTATTTGGCCCGGCAGAATAACCTCCTGCCTTGTAGTTTTGCCGACTTCGTATTCAGTAAGAATCGTTTCGTCTTTTTTTATACCACCCGCAGCAGGCGGCTGGCCGGCCTCTGATGCAGCGCCGGGCTCTGTTTCAGAACCGCTTGTAATCTCTTCTTTCGACGCCACCTTCGCGGTTGGGTCGTAAGTTTCAGTTATGAGATTGACGCTGTTCATATCAATAACAGCACTGACCCTCACAGTCGCTCGGCCCGGGCCTAAAACAGTTTTGAGCATTTCTTCGGCCTTGTCGGCCAAATTCTGTTCCACCCTTTCCCTGTAATCCTGGACAGTGCCTGCCCCACCGGCCATTGTTTGGTCC
This sequence comes from uncultured Pirellulales bacterium, assembly GCA_964451425.1. Taxonomy (GTDB): domain Bacteria; phylum Planctomycetota; class Phycisphaerae; order Sedimentisphaerales; family Anaerobacaceae; genus CS2-K091. The sequence goes on along the minus strand of CAYVIT010000090.1, from coordinate 749 downwards.
GACTGGCTTGAAAGAAGACGTCCCTGGCTGTCTATCACAGTTACATTTTCGGAGGTCAGTCCCTCAACACTTCCTGAGACCAGATTTGTGATTGCTGCAATGTTTAATGCACTCACTTTATAACCCGGCTTTAGTCGGAGAACAACTGAAGCAGTTGTCCTGCCGGCCTCAGATGTAAAAAGTGTTTGCTCAGGCGTCACAATATGTACCCGTGCGAGCACAATGCCATCTACCATTTGAATACTTTTGGCCAACTCCTCCTGCACAGCGCGCTTGAGATTGACATTTTGAACAAACGGACTGACACCGATTTTTTCTTTATCAAATATCTTGAAACCGCCCTGCTCACCCGCAGCCAGTCCCTCTCTTGCCATATCTAAACGAAGCTGATAAACCTTTTCCTTCGGAACGTAAATGGTTGTACCGCCGTTTCGTAACTCATAGGCAACGTTTTTCTCACTAATTTTTTCAGTGATTTTGGACGCTTCTTCCGGGGACAATTCCTGATACAGCATCCTCATATCCGGTTGTCGGGCCCAGTTGGTCAGCAGCGCACCAACGACAATCAATGTCAGAACAATCGCAATCAACAAAGCCCGCTGAACAAGGCTTACCTTTTGCCAAACCGCGACTATTTTCTGAAAAAAGTCCATTAAATCCCTTCGATTCTGGTAAGTGGTAAATGGTAACTGGTTACCAATCACCAATCACCAATCACCAATTACCAATCACCAATTACCAATCACCAA
>CAYVIT010000089.1:0-13283 GCA_964451425.1 uncultured Pirellulales bacterium | reverse complement strand
TTTACCGTTATGTATTGAGCGCCGTGTACAATCGGCGCCGAGCAGACCATCAGGCCAATAGCCAAAACCAAAATTGTTAACATTTTTTTACCTTTCATCTTTTTACCCTTTCAAAAAATTGTTAAATTTGGAGGCGCGCACACCGATACTTTTTCGTGATTTTTTGCGAATTTTATATGATAGGTCCGTTTTTTTCCTACCATTTCCTCCTTCTGACAAAGTTATAGCAATACGTACAATACCAGATTGCTTTCTCATTTTCAAGAAAAAAATGCTTTTTAAGTACCCTTATACCGCTCCTACCACCCCACCCCAACTTCCTAATCCGCCAACCCAAATTCGAATGACCAAAAAAAAGTTCATTTTTGGTCATTTTTTTTGTTGACTATTGTTTGAAAATCTGTTAAAATACCAGTATGTTTGCTAATAGGCAAATGTAAGACGCCAGTAGGCGAAGGTTTCGCGGAGAACCGCAAGTCGTAAGCTGCAGCGCAGCAAGGTCTTAGGCTCAGCAGGCCCAGGTTTCGTATCAGCAGATACACGCAAAAAACCCATTTTCTGGCAATAAAGCCAAAGTTTTGAACATTTAAATTTAGGTAATTTGGATTTGTTTAGAATTTAGGATTTAGAGTTTAGGATTTATGTCTCAGAGACTAACAACTTATGCCTTATGCTCTTGTGCCTTATGCCTTACTTCCTCTACAACTGTAAAGGATTCTTTACAAATCAGACCTTTTATGCAAAACGAACCCAATTTCCGAAAAAGTCAAATGAACGTAAGTTGTTATATTAGAATGGATTATAATAAAAGGACACTTGGTGAACGCGGGAATAACGAACCCAAAACGAACCCAAACGAACCCAATTTCGGTGCTCAACAATGTTAAACTGCGCAATCTACAGCGTCGCTTTTTCAATCGACAAATCTTTTCAGTCCGGCAAGGACGGATTGCAGAAGTTCCATTGGCAGCCCCATCACGTTTGTCAGGCTCCCCTCAATTTTTTCAATAAATTCATCTCCTCCCTCCTGTATGGCATAAGCCTCCGCCTTGCCCCGCCAAGAGCCGCTCTTGATGTGTTCAGCAACTTGCTAAGCACAAACGAATCGGACCGCGATACGAGATACACTATCCGCTATGAAACCGGAACCAGGCGGATAGTCAGCTTCTTTTGTATTATGGTTATTTTTTCCACCCGTAGTTTCTTATCCACATCTTCAAAAATATCCCTAACATCGAGGATAGGCTCGAAAGGTTCTTCATTTAGTAATGATGCTGCTATCTTTGTTCGTAAGTCTTCTATATCTATAGGTACGCCTGCTATCCTCTCTGTGTACATTCTTTTGGCCAGCAGCTTGGCAATGGGTGTAATATTCATAGCGCCAATTTTTACTTTATCTACCTGCAGTTGCAGGAGGCCTTCTTCATCAAGCCTGGGCTTGGCCACAACGGTAACGACCAGTTCCGCACCTTTTATACTTGCTGTTCCCATCAATACTATACTATCAGGCACGAAAAACACGGTAGGTGCGGACAAAATGACTCCATCGGATTCTCTTGGCCATTTGAATCGAGCGATTGTTTCATTTATCCCTTTCTGGTTGATGTCCAGATCAAAAGGCTCGTCTCGCTGTGCACTGTTGTAAAGTTGAGGCAGTAGTTCGTTGGTGAGATACGGACTGATTTCTTCCTGTTTGTTATCGGCTGGAACAGTATTGGGCGGTCTATAGCGAGCGGGTTTGTAAAATAGTAAAGCCAGGATGATAGTCGCCAAAGCCAGGTCAAGTAAGAGCCAATATCTCTTTTTGAACTTCCTTTTTTTGCGAACTTTTAAGTTTTTGTCTGTATCTTTATTACTCATAGTCAATTTCTATCTTGCTCGAAACTATTTGTATGATTATACTTGATTACTGATTATTCTCAATTGCTGAAAATTGAGAAATCTTTTTTTTATAACGGATTATAAGGAGATTAACTGATGGCCAGTCACTTTGGCGACCGTCTTTTCGATGCCGTAAAAGTGAGGAAAACTTCTTTGATCGTCGGATTGGACCCCGTTTACGGCAGGCTCCCCTCGGCGATAAGAAGTCATCGCGAGATGAACGACGAGTTTGATGCAAATGCCGCTGTGGACGCAATATTCGATTTTTGCACGCAAGCGATGCGGATTATTGCGCCAATGGTGCCGGCAGTGAAGATAAATATAGCCTTTTTTGAGAAGTATCTCTGGGAAGGCATAGAGACGTACTATGCGTTGATTTCCGAAGCTGACGATTTGGGGCTGGAAGTAATCGGCGATGTAAAACGCGGCGATATAGGCCACACCGCAGAACTGTACGCTGCGGCCCATCTTGAGAATCCGGAGCTCGTCGGCCTCGAGGACACTCTTGCTCCCGATGCCATAACTGTCAATGGCTACCTCGGAACTGATGGTATTGAGCCTTTTGCGGAAATGGCGACAAAGCAGGGCAAGGGTCTGTTCGTATTGGTTCGTACCAGCAATCCTTCCGCCGCGGAAATTCAGGATTTTGCCGATGCAAATGGCCAGGCTATGTATGAAAAGCTCGCCGAAGTCGTTAGCCGAATTGCCAATGAAAGTGGACGAATCGGTGATAGCGGCTATAGTAACGTCGGAATGGTGGTCGGGGGTACTGCGCCGAACGTAACAACTGCTCTGCGCCACAAGTATGATAAGATATGGTTTCTTGTGCCTGGCTACGGTTCACAGGGTGCTTCTGCCGCCGACTGTGTGCGATTCTGCAAACCCGATGGCAGTGGAGCTTTAATCAACGCATCGCGTTCGATAATTTACGCATACGAAAAGCCGAAATACAAAGAGCAATTCGGTGATGACTGGAAAAGATGTATTGAGCATGCAGTTATCGACGCGAAGGTGGATTTGGCAAATGCAATGCAGACACTGATATGAACCAAGAATTCTTTGCAGGCAAAAAAGTTCTGATTATGGGTTTGGGGCGCTTCGGAGGTGGCGTCGATGCAGCTAAATTTGCCGCAAAAGCCGGTGCAAAAGTAATAATAACGGATTTAGCTTCGCACGAGCAATTGAGCGATTCGATAAAGCAGCTTGGAGAATTTTCAGATATTGAATTTCATCTCGGCTCACACAATCCTGTAGATTTTGAACAAGCCGACATTATCATCGCCAATCCCGCCGTGCCCGGTGATAATGAATTTCTCAAACTCGCTCGCCACCACAGCAAGTTCATCACATCCCAGATAGGCATATTTTTCGAGCTTTGTCCCGCGCAGATAATCGGTATAACCGGAGCCAACGGCAAAAGCACAACAGCGGCGTTAACGGCCCATTTGCTCAAAGCAGCAATCCAAAGTGCGAAGCAAAACACGCAATACGCAATACGCACGGCGCAATACGAAAATGTTTGGCTCAGCGGTAATATCGGCAACGAGCCGTTACTAACCAGGTTAGACCAAGTCGCCCCTGTGCATTTAGTTGTACTGGAGCTATCAAGTTTTCAGATAGAGCAATTAGCGCAAATCCCAAAAGCACCGAAAGTTGCACTTTTGACAAATCTTACCCCAAACCACCTTGACCGCTACGGCACGTTTGAAGATTACTGTGCCGCCAAGGAGAATATTTTCCGGTTTCAAAAGCTGGACGATAAATTCCCTGCTGTGTCTATCTTCAATGCTGATGACAAAGTTAGTGCGGAGTGGTTTGAAAAGTACGTAAAAGATGCCGGCAGGAACTGCATTACATTTTCTGCCGATGATGTAAGTGAGCAAATCTGCAAGGGTTTTGGCTTGCCGGGCAGAGCTAATCTTTCGAACCTCGCCGCCGCTATTGCCATCGCCAGACATTTTGGTATTGACGATGACCAAATCAGAAACTCGTTGCCACAATTTAGAGCATTGCACCATCGTCTCGAACTTGTCGCGAAGATAAATGGGGTGTCCTGGTATAACGATTCTAAAGCTACCACGCCCGAAAGTGCGATTGCCGCGATAGAAGCATTTGAGGAGCCCACGATAATTATTGCCGGGGGATATGACAAAAATGTGGCTTTCGATGGGCTTGGTCGAAAGATAGCCAAAGACGCTAAAGTTGCTATTTTGATTGGTCAGACTGCCGAACAAATTGCAGATTCAATCAGGGCTTGTTCCAAAAACCAGGCGCGAATTGAGTTTGTCAACTCTCTTGCCGAGGCCGTCCAGATGGCGAATCGACTTGCAGAGAGCGGCGATGTTGTTCTGCTGAGCCCTGCCTGCGCAAGCTACGATATGTTCGAGAATTTCCAGCACCGCGGCCGGGAGTTTACCAGACTCGCGCGGGAACTCGTTACTGAGAGTGCGGATTCTAAAACACAAAGTACATAAAAAGACCGGCCTAATAAGTCGGTAATTTTACCTCCGGCAGAACCCTATCTATTGTTTTCAAGCTTCAGGACAATCTCGCCCAGGTTCAGTTCTCGTTTGCCCTTCGGCACATCGAGAAATTGCCCCGCACGCGCAATCCATATCCTATTTGCATCAAGGCTCTCGCAATTCATTTCATACTTCCCCGGCACAAGCAGAGTATCGAACACCTGCTTGTCGGTACTATGGCAAAGCACACGATACCCCATTTTCCCACTGGAGAAACTCAGGTAAGTATCAACTTTTCGGTTCAGAGTGTTACCAGTATCGCTCAGTTCCGGACAGACAAACCGCCCGTAAACTCGACAGGCCGGCTGCATTTTTAATTTGACGGTCTTGCCAAAATCCTCGTCCGTTATTTTTACCATGCCGGCTAACTGTTTATCTTCCTGTACGCAAAAAAGCATGCAGGGACGCTGACGGGAAGCGTTGGATTCGAACATTTGTTGTCCCTGCAATACAACTTTCCCTTCTGAATCCGAGACAGCGCAATCTATTCGCTTGCCTTGAGAATACCAATAAAGCCGCCCGTCATAACTTCTAATATCACTTCCGATTGCAGCTTCCTCAACTGGTTGACCTTTTTCGTCAAGAAGCTGTAACGTCACTTCTGAACCGGCCGATTTCCATATTTCCTTCATTGGACGAAGGCCGATTAGTTTTTTTTCAATTTCCAAAGTAAATTCTTCACTGGTGATTTTGGTTGGCCGCGGTTCAAGTTGTATCGGTTTAAGAGTTGCAATCAGCTTTGCTCTTTCATAAAGATTTGCGGCGATTGCATCAACGGCTGTATCTTCTGCAGGAAGAGGAAGGGTAAATAAAGGCCTGAATATTTCTGTATGTCTACTTTGTCCTTTTTGCACACGTAATTCCCTGAGTTTGCCTATTGACGAGAAGCCGACAGACAGTTCAAATTCTTCGTTGACGCCCGGCCATTGCGCCTTCGGCAGCGACGCAAAACAGCGAACCAAAACATCGTCAACCTGATAGTAGCCGAGCATTGTATGTGAGTAGGGGCGTTCCATCAGGTCACCGTTTTTCTTACGCTCCCACCAGCTTGTAAGATATATATCTCCATAATTCTTAGAAACGCTACCATCATTTGAAGCCCCGTAATTCCGGAGTAAGTCTCTGGTTTCGTCGGTCAGACGAACCGAACAGGTCGTGAATACGTAATTTCCGTTTCGCTTGATTTCATGCAATGCAAAAACCAGTCCCATTACCTCTTTGACGGCGATTGCTTTTTCTAAAGGGAATAGATTCCTAATCGAATTCTGAGGTTTGATGATCTCAATTTTCGCTCCGAAATCGGCTTCAAAGAGTTCGGATTTAATTGGTATGTCGTAAGAAATAATTGAGAATTCGATTTTTTGCCAGACACCATCCACGAGTTTCCGTTCTTCGTATTGACGGAATCTCATCTGCTCATCTATCCACATCATCGATTTGACCTCTGGTCGTTCGGCATCTCCGGGATGTGTGTGGATATACAACATGCAGGTGGACCCATCGATTTCCATATCGCCGTCGGGATTGCGTGTACATTTTTTCAGATATCTGCTTGGTTCTGTTATTTCCCCTGGCATCCGCATTTTTCGAATGCTTTCCGTTTGAATTGCAAAATCATTACCCTGCAGATATTCCCATTCGTTTCTCCCGTTGTCTATCTTTGTGCGGGTTTTACCTTGAAAGATTTCTTCCATGCGCAATCCCAGCTCCTTTTGATACCACAGTTCGCAGGCCTTTTTCATTTTGCCGTCTTCGAAGATATATCCGACGGCGTAGATGGTTTTTGCCTTTTCGAATGCTTCCATAACCTGTGCATAAAGGGCTGCCTGGCCGTTTCCAAAGAAAAGATAAGCTCCCAATACCCCGATTATCACCACTGCTGCGGCAGCGAGTTTTGTGATTGGGCTTTTTGTAACTATTTGCCATAAAGAGATTGATGCTTTTTCTGATTTCGCATTTTTGTGAACCGAGGATGCGATGAATTCTGCTGAGGTTTGTTTTTGCAGCTTAACCAGGAATTGTTCATCCAGTGCGGCAGATCCACGGTCTACGGAAGACAGAAACGACGATACTCGCTTATCTATTTGTTTATCATTTTGTTCATTCATAATGACACCTCCTGCGCACCCGGCGCGGAACGTGTTATTTTCCTGAAAGCTTTTTTGAAGGCTTTCCTTGCCCGTGCCAGTTTCGACCGAACGGCCACCGGTGAGTAGCCCATTTGCTCGGCGATTTGGTCGGCCGGGCTGCTGTCAACGTATTTGGCTAATAGTAAAGTTTGATATTCGGCCGGTAGTTCGCTCAGGGCACATCTAACCAGCGTAGCCAACTGGCGGGATTGTAAAATATCCGGCGGTGCGTCTGCTTTGGCGTCGATCCAATCGAGTTTTTCGCCGTCCAGGGCAATCCACCAGTTCTTAGCCTGAGTTAGTGCCGGATTCGATTTTTGTTTTCGATAGTACAGAGCGACCTGACGAGCGGCGATTGTCCACAGCCATGTCCAGAGTGAGCCACGGTCAGGGTCGAAATTCTTCGCTGAGCGGGCCGCCGCCAGGAAAGTTTCCTGCACTACATCAGAGACCGCCGCAGAATCGCCACCCATAAGGCGAGCGATATTTTTCCAGACAGGTTCGGCGTACGCTTCGTACAGTTGCAGCCAGGCCTGGCGGCTGCCTTCCTGCAAACCTTTTGCTATTTGGCGCTCTGTATTCTTATCCAAGTACAAACTTAACCAGTCTCCAGTGCCATCGATGGCTTGGCCTTCACTTAATAGTTTGCGCTTCAAGGCCAAAGTGTGTCGAGAAAAATCGGTTTTTTTGTATTTTTGGTGGTCTGACCCCGTTTTGTGTACCAGTTGTCATTAGAGAGTTATCTACTTTCTCCAGCATGTATTGCTGAGGCAGAGCCGTAGGCGAAGCCGAAGCAATACGCAAGACCCAGGATTCAAGACTCAAGGCACAAGATGCAATCCGGAATAGTCGGATTGAGATTGCCAATTCTCTTTCCGAGGCTGTTCAATTGGCGAATCGACTTGCAGAGAGCGGTGATGTTGTGTTGTTAAGCCCCGCTTGCGCAAGCTATGATATGTTCGATAATTTTGAACATCGTGGTCACGAGTTTGTTAAACTCGTGCGAGGACTCGGCGGTTGAAGTAGCAACAAGAAAGGCCGGGCTAAACCAGCCCGGTCTTGAGAATTCTCAAATTACCCGCTTAATCATTTGCTTTTGGCAAATTCTCGGGATCAAAAATACCATCAGGAAATTCTGGATTGGTATCGATGTACAGTCTTATATCAAATATTTTTTTCCTCATCTCCCAACCGCTGCCGGGATCAGACCAAGATTGCTTGTTTGTGGTTATTATCCAGCTCGGATACCAGTGGCCTCTGTCTGTCAGGCTGAATTGGGCCACCTCTGTTACCAAGTATGGTTCAAAAGGAATATCTATAGGATCAAAAACCGGCACGTTAACTGCGGGATTACCATAGGGTGGGGGCACAGGATGCCTGAAACTTTCTATGCGAACGCACATATAATCATGCTCAGGATCAATGTAATAAAGTGTTTTTTCAGCAGCTTCAGCCAACTTTGAGTCCCCGGTAAATCGCGGCTCGCTCGTGGTTTCTATGCATAAAAGATTATTATTAGCAGCATAATCGTTTTCAACAGGCATTCCTACTCGAATTATTGGCCAACCACGATGAATTAATCCGCTGGGAACAAGACCAACACCGTAGTGTAATTGAGACACCTTTTCACTGGTCCAGCGATTAAAGTAATCACGATTAGCACAATAAACAATGGCGCCGTCATTCAGTTGTATTCCATGTATTCCCAGTTCATTGCTCATGGCTTTATTAGCAAAATCCAGAATTGTTTTAAAATCATCTGTGAGCGGAGGTGTATCATTTTTCACGTAGCTTATCTGTTCAAATCTTTCTTTAATACCATTGGTATATATTACAGACACTACAGAATGATTATCGTTTTCATTTGCCACCTCCACAACAATACGTTGTTGGGGCAGGCTTTGCCTGGCTGCACGATATGGTTTAATGGTTTCAAGAAATTCAGGGGTTAGTTTGTGTCCAATCACCCTGACTTCTGCATCACGTGGTGCTCCGGCCTGATAGATGTCGGTTGGGCCTGTTTGCGGATAGTCAAATATAATGTTTGCTTTTGTACTTTTACCTGGCCCTTCAGAGAGGTATGTCCTGCGCTTTGGCAAATGCGTCTGAACATCGACCACAGTGGAGCTTTTGTGATGCACACCGTTATCATCAATGGTGTCTACATTAATAATCTTAGCTGGATTACCATCGTAAACACTATCAATATATTCAACTGTGGCTCCTCTTTTTTGCAATTCTGTAATATCTCCAAGAATCATGCCGACAATGGTAGTATATGAATAATTCTTACTGGTGGATATATATCGTGTTGTCAGCACATTAGTTTCAACGTCATATTGTTTTGCTTTTATTTCATCTGTTGAGTATTCTGTGAAATTGATTTTGCCGTTATTGTACACGGTGATGTTCCTTTTAGGATTAACTGAAATCCACCTTTCTCTTATCTCCGGCTCAATGACCTCAAATCCTGTGTTGATTTCAGCATATTCGTAGGTCATGTGCATCCATTCAGCCTTTGTCATAGCAGCCATAACCTCAGCCATACCAAAAGCGGGGGCACCAGTCTTATCAAAAAGGATCATTGACAGTAAAGTACCGACAATTATCACCGCCGCAGCGGCGAATTTTGTTATTCTGCTTTTCATAATTATTCCCCAGATGCTCGGCTGAGCAATCGCCGATTTCTTCTTTGATTTTTCGAATACTCTGAGGACATCATCAAGAACTACTTCATCGACTTTGGCATTTGTATCGATCTTTGTGTTTTTTATCAGCTTTTCTATATTTTCTGCCGGCCTCATAATTTAACCTCACTATCTAAAATTGACCGCAGTCTATCCAATCCATACCGGTACCGGCTCTGGATTGTACTGATTGAAACATCCTGAGATTTGGCAATTGCCCTGAATTTCATTCCGCCTTGCAGCCGAAGAGATATAGCTTCTCGCTGCTCGTATGGAAGCTGGGAGAAGGCGTTGTTCAGTCGTTTTAATTGCTCATTTTCAATAATCCATTGTTCCGGCCTCTTTGTGTCTGAGATAGCTACTTCAGTTCTATTGAGGCTTGTTGTTTTGTGTCGCCGTCTTGAGCGATGCCGGCTGCGTACACGATTGACAACGGAGGTCGACAAATAGCTTTTGAGATCGCCCCTAAGTTTCAACCTGTCGGCGGATTGTGCGAAAGATACGAAACAATCGTGCACAATGTCTTCAGCAGCGGTTCTGTCGTTCAAGAGGCCGGAAGCCAGCCTGAGCAGATTATCTTTGTACTTTTCATAGATGCGGCAGAGGGCATCATTACTGCCGTTCTTAAATTTCCATACGAGCAGCTTGTCTTCTATCATCTATATTCCATACGCTTTATCTTAAACGAACGTCCGTCACCTGTAATACACTCTAACCACCTATTTTAATCTAAATAAAAACGGGTTTTTTGCAATTTTTTACAATAGACCGGCGGTTAGTTATAGGAATATCCCTGTCGGGAAATTAAAAAAGCCGAGAAAGTTACAAAAAATCTGCTTGTGCTATTCTACTACTCTAAGGCAAAAACAGGTCAAACCGACCTTATCAATTCAATCAGCGGCGATTTTTTCGGCGTTCGCTCGTAAAGTAGCCTCTTAAATCTGTCGATTTGGACAGCACAGTAAGTGATGGTTTTTCAGGTTTAAGGGGATATAAAATGGGTGAAACAACCGAGCGAAGAACAGAGCAAAGACTGCGTTATTATTGGCCCATCTGGTTCGCCGAAGACTTTGACACAGTGCTGTCACAGGGCCAGATGGTTGATATTTCCAGTAGGGCTGCGGCATTTACCTGCCATGCCGACAATAGCTGTCCCTGCGTCGGCCAGCCTATAGCTGCTCGCTTTAGCGTCCCTCGCTATGGCCCGGAAGATTGCTTCGATATGGCAAATTTTGACCGCCCAGGTCATATTTCGCGGATTGATGAGATAAATAACTTCCTGCGTCGTGTTGTTGTCCAGTTCGCCGAACCGCTTCCTTTCAGACCCGGCGAACAGGCCGACGGCGAAAGTGAATCAGGTGCAGAGAGGGTGCTTGAGCATGTAGAAATGTGATAGCTGCCTTTATCAATCCGGCGCACAGAACACACAATGCCGTTTATTTATTTGTAACGGATGTAAAAGAACAAGGGGCGATACCTGAGAATCGCCCCTGATACATAGTAACACGCCGATATTGAGTTCGTCTTTAAGGCGATTTCTTGCCTTCCACGGTGTTGTTCCCATTTGAAGCCTGCCCTTTCAGGTAGTACTTTCGATGTAACAGGCCGCGAATCAGCATTGCAACACCTATGCCACAGAGAATCCAAAATATCGACATTCCAAAATACCTCGTATCCATAGGATTAAAATAGGTAAAGCCAAGCCCGATGATAATCAGTGCAATTCCGGTTGAGACATATTTTATCCACGCGGGGCCCACCGGCCTGGGTTTTGGAGGTATGATTTCCGACAGTGGCGTGCCTTTTTCAATGGCCATCATAATCTGTTTGTGTTCGAGGCGTTTCTTGAGATAGTAGATAACGCCGACAACAATGATTGGGCTCGATACACCCAATAGTATTATAAACGCCGTGATGCCATGCCAAATAGTGTCCATTTTTTCCCTTTCGAATTTAAGTTAATATTAAAAAACTTGATTGATTATTTTATTCTTACTAAGCCGTTGTTGGTCTTCAGGTAGACTTTGCCAACACAGCAGAGCTGGCCCGGGCTTACCATTTCCATAAGTTTCCTCTTGCTTGTCTTTGTGATTACGGTTAAGGGAAGGTCTGTTCTTATGGAGCTATTATGTGTCCAGGCCGGCTTTAGATAACAGGTGGTTTTCATCGTTTTATCTGCCTTAATTATTTAATTTCTGTTTTTTTTAACTTTTTGTCGTCTTTTGCTGGTTAGTCGCTGGTTTCGGGCGTCAGGTTTCAAAAAACATACAATTTTTTCTTTATTTTTGTGTTAGAAATCTGTGCTGTGAATTTTTGGCATATTTTCTATAATAGTTATGGAAAAACTGAAACTTATTGGGCTTTCTTTTCGACTAACAATAGAAGGAGCCTTTTTTGGTAGAGAAAATATGTGAAAAAAGGCAAAAGAAAAAGTGGTTACGACTGCTACGCAGCGGTGACCATGAGGCGTTTGCTGAGTTCATTGAAAAATACAAAGAGACGGTTTTTTTGTGCTGCCGCAGATTAGGGCTGAGAGAGGACGAGGCTGAGGATGTGGCGAGTGAGACTTTTCTGGCAGCTTTCAAGGCGATAGGGCGGTATAGCGGCCAAGCGGAGTTAAGCACTTGGCTGTGGACTATAGCGTATCGTCAGGGAATAAATTACCTGCGGAAGAATCGAAAGCAAGGGCAGCTTAAAGCTGAACCGGATGAGCAGGTTAGTGACAGCAAGGAACAAGGGCCGGCCGCGGCAGCGCAGAGCAGAGAAAGAGAGAAAATCGTTTGGGAGTCGGTCGAGCGGCTGCCGCGACTTTGGGCTATGGCTGTTATATTGTACTATCGGGAAGAAAAAAGTATTGCTGATATTGCAAAGATAATGCAAATAAAGGAAAATACGGTTAAGACATATTTATTTAGAGGACGTGATAGATTGAAACAGGTATTAGCTGCAGCTTTTGAAGAGGATATCGATAATGGCCGGTAAATTAAATGATGATAAATTTGATGAGATGTTAGGGCAGTCTTTGCGGAGACATTCGGAGCCTGTGCCGGCTGATTTTACCGAGAGGATGTTAAAACAGATTCAAGAAGCCGAGCAGCGGCAGATTTTAGCCCGGGTGGTTTTGCAGGAAAGGCTTTCTCTGGCGGGATGTATTGTATTTAGTGTTCTGGCGGCTGTTGGGATTACGGTTTTTCCAGGCAGGATTGCGGGGCTTCTTCGAAGTATTGCGGCCGGTTTTGCGGAGCGTGGAGGGGCCTATATTGATGGACTCAGACAAACTATATCAATAGAAACTATCAGGAGTGAGTGGCAATTATATATCATTCTTGCGCTGGTACTTGGATTCGCCGCTTATTGTGTTGTGGATATGTTAGTGGGCGATAGATTAAGGATGGCGTAAAGAGCAGGGGGAGTATTAAATGCGGAGGGTAGTTACGCGGCAGTGATATATCAGCGTTTTCGACGGCGATAGAGGATTAGAAAGACCACAAGCGCCGTGACGATAACGATTACCAACACTTCACCTTGACCAAACAATACACCCAGCATAGCGATTTTATCTTCCTGTTTTTCACATCTTGTTTTCGTTCTTCGTATCGAACATCCGGCACGAGTCTATCTTTACGGTGCTTTTATGTCAAGCTGGTTGGGAAAGAATAATCGTCCCACAATCTTTGGGACGATTATCTGATGGTTAGCGTTTGGATTATGATTTGGCAGTTGAGCTAAAATGTAATTTTGAAGTCCGTGTATTGGGGGTCAATGGGGATTTCTTCGATTTTGGTTTCTCTTACATATCCGGGAAAGGTTTTTTTTATTTCCCGGATGCAGTTGTCAATATTTGCATCAGGGCCCTGGGCAAGCATCTCAACAGTGCCGTCAGGCGAGTTACGTACAAAGCCGGTTAACTTGTAGCGATTGGCTATATGATAAGCGGTGAAGCGAAAACCGACTCCCTGGACTCGGCCGACGAAAAATATATGTTTGGCGCTCTGGCTCATTTTCCGTTGTATATTAATCCAAGTCGGCTCTCCCTGCAAGTATGCATTTCATCTGTGGACAAT
>CAYVIT010000088.1:0-13307 GCA_964451425.1 uncultured Pirellulales bacterium | reverse complement strand
AGCCCCTTGGCGGCGGTTTCCGTTCGTTCCGCCAGCATTTTGCATTTCGGGCATCCTGTTCCAAGAATCTGTAACTTTTTCATATTCAATCTTTTCTTGTATTGTTTTGATTTCTGACTTATCCCCAAAACGCACCGAAGAACAGTCCGACGATTGTGGACATTACAACGACCAACACGATGAATACGATTGTTTTAGCATTACCCATCACTTTACGGATGACGAGGATGTTTGGCAGCGAGAGGGCGGGGCCGGCCAGCAGCAGTGCCAGAACGGGCCCATTGTGCATGCCGAGTTTCATCAGGGCCTGGGTGATGGGGATCTCGGTCAGCGTGGCGAAGTACCAGAAGGTACCGATGATGCTGGCGACGAGGTTGCTTCGCAGGCTGTTATCGCCTACCCAATTGGCGACCTGCTTTTCAGGCAATAAGACGCTGACGAATCCGACGACGAAAACGCCGCCGAACAGCAAAGGGACAAGCAGCTTGGTGAACTGCCAGGTGTTGAGCATCCATTCGCGAATTTCATCGCGCTCGAACCATCGCCAGGCCATGATGAGGACCGCCAAGCCGCACAGACCAGCCAGATACCAGCGAATGTGATGAATGGTGATGACCCAGGTTTTTTGCTCCTGCATTTCAGAAATCTCGGTCTTTTGCAGTGTTATCTTGTCGCCAATTTTGTCTGAGTCAAGGTCCTCTTCGAGCTGAAAGCGGATCGCATCCTTCGTTTCATGGATGACCACGGCTTTGAACTGGCGCCCATCGCCTGTCTTTACAACCACATTGCCTGGATTGTACCAGTCACTGAAGACCAGAAATAATATCATGCAAGCAAGATAAAGGGCCGTTTTACCAATGTGGCGGCGAGGTTTCTCAGGCTCAGGCATCTGCATGGCAGCCTGTGCTTTTGCCTTCTCACCCCTGCGGAACGCCGTAGCCATCAGCAGGCCGATAACCACAGAGAAGACCACAGCACCGATGAATCTACCTGCTCCGATTTCGAAGCCCAGAACACGTGCGCTCAGAAAAATGGCGAGCACGTTTATTGCCGGTCCGGAATACAGGAAGGCCGTTGCAGGCCCCAGACCGGCGCCAAGGTTGTAAATGCCGGCAAACATAGGCAGTACACTGCACGAGCAGACGGCAAGTACACAACCTGATACCGATGCTACTGCGTAGGCAAGAGGCTTCTTTGCGTTCGGCCCCAGATATCGCATCACGGAGTCTTTAGACAGGAAGGTGATAATCGCTCCAGCTATGAACAATGCTGGTACAACACACGTCAGCGTATGATTGCGGGCGTACCACTGCAGAAGGCGAAACGCCTCATAAATGGCCTGCTGAATTTTCGGGTTACCCAATGGCAGGGCGTAAGCGACGAGAAAGATTGCGACCAGCGCAGCTAATATTTTCAGTTCGGTTTTCCAGCTCACGGTACAACTCCAATACTACAGGGCGGCAAGCAGCCTTTCGTTATCTTCGGCCTGCTGCTTCAGGCAGGTAATCATACAAGAGAAAAAGTCGAGAATGCAGGGTGCTTTCAGCTCATAGATGACTTTGAGCCCTTCTTTTCGATGCTGGAGGACGCCGACACCGACCATTACCGAGAGATGCCTCGAAACGTTCGACCGTTCGGACCCGATATGCTGCGCAATATCACAGACGCACTGCTCGCCGTCCTTTAGAAAATCCACGATTGCGATTCGCAGGGGGTGCGATATTGCCTTAGCAATTTCCGCCTGTTTTTGAAATAAAAGCCGTTTTTTCTTCGTTAACATCGTAAAACTCCAGACTAAATGTCTATGTGATTATATACTCACATAATAAGATATAGTTCGCATAGAGTCAAATATTTTTTTGGGTTTGAGATTTTTGTTGTTGAGTCGGCTAAATCAGTACTTTTTTCGGAACCTTGCGGTGGGGATGTTGAGGAGCTTGCGGTACTTTGCAACCGTTCTTCTGGCGAGATTGTTGATGCCGGTTTCGGCTAGTTTCTTGCGTATCTTGTCGTCGCTTAAGGGCTTTGTCTTGTCTTCGGCGTCGATAATCTGCTGCAATTTGGCCCTGATGGCTTCCCAGCTGTGGGCTTGGCCGTTCTCGTCTTCTGTTCCGCCGCTGAAGAATTTTCTAAGCGGCAATATCCCCCAGTAGCACTGGACGTATTTTCCCGAGACGGCCCTGGAAACGGTGGCCAGATGCACGCCGACATCATCAGCAACCTTTGACATAGGCAGCGGCCGAAGATAAAGCTGGCCCTTTTCGAAAAAGTCTCTCTGGAATTTGACGACGGCTCGGGTCACCTTGAGCAGGGTATTCTTTCGCTGCTCGATTGCATCAATGATCCAGTGAGCGGAACGGATGTTGTTTTGAAGAAACTTTTTCGTCTTTTCGGCAACATTGGTATCTTTAACCATTTTTGTGTAGTATTTGTTGACTTTGAGGTTTGGCAGCTCGGAGTCAGCCAATCGGATGGTGAAGCCGTCCGAATCCTCCGCGGATTCAACGATGACATCGGCGGTAACAGGATGGTTCCGGCTTCTTCCAACCTGCAGACCGGGCGAGGTGTCGAGCTTGCTCATACGTTTAACGGCGAGATTGATGCCGTCCACGCTGCACTTCATTTTCTTTGCGATTTCGGGTAGACGGTTTTCAAGCAGCTCGTCCATATGCTCGGCAACCAGTTTCGATTCGAAGCTCATATCTTCGCCGCTCTGGGCCATCTGGATGAGCAGGCATTCCTTCAGGTCACGTGCGCCGACGCCTGTGGGTTCCAGTTTCTGGACCAGCTCCAGGGCCTTTTTCAAATCGTCCAACGTGAAATCGTGCTTGTCCTTGTTGTACAGCAGCTCCGGCCTTACGGTCAGGTATCCCCTGTCGTCGATGTAATCGATAATCAGGCTGCCGGCCTTTTTGACCGGCTGTTTTGCTTCGACCAGCCGCCACTGCTCTTCGAGATGGTCGTGCAGCGAAAGCGGTAGTGCTTCGGTATTTTTTATTGCCTGTAGTTTCGGGTCGGGCTCGTCGGACGGGATGCGTTTATGAAAAGTACCTGCCTGGCCCATATAGTCCTGAAAGCCTTCGCCGAGATTGTCAAGACGCTGGAAGTCTTTAACCTTGTTGTTGTCGGTGTCAACGACCAGGTCTCTTTCGTCTACGCTTATATCGTCCGGCGGCTGCTCTGTTTCAACAGGCGGGGATTCGGGATTGACGGGCTCGGCTAATTCCAGCACGGGATTGGAATTGAGCTCCTGCTCTATCCTTTCCTGAAGCGCAAGGATCGAAAGCTGGAGAATCTCCATCGATTGAATCATGTGCGGAGCGAGCTTCATCCTCTGCTCCATCCGCATCTGACCTCTCATCTCCAGCTTCATAAAGACACCTGAACAAGCAAACGTTTATCCCGAATCGCCAGTATTGCGGGATACCAACCTTCCTGTGTATAGGATATATGTTATAACAGCCTTATCTTAATGAGGCTGATTACAAATTTATCTATCGAGTTTATATTATAGACGGGTGAGCAGATTTCGTCAAATATTTGAAAAAAATACTCGAAGCCGAAGATTGTTCTTGATTCGAACAGGGCCAGCAAGTAATTTGGCCGCAGCATTTTGAACCCGAAAATCGGATTTCGAGTAAAAGGGAGCATTTTACTATGGAAACACTTAAACTTGGTTTTATCGGGGCCGGTTTCATCGGCAATTTCCAGGCAACAGCGATGAAACAGGTGCGAGGGCTTGAGCTTGTGGGCGTCTACGCACTGAAGTGGGCGGAAAAATTAGTTGAATTTGCACAGGCGAACGGGCTGGGCGACTGCAAAGTCTATCCAAACGTTGCCGAGCTGTGTAAAAACTGCGATGCAGTGGCGGTATTTGCGCCGAACTTTGCGCGGATTGAGCTTGTAGAGCAGATTGTCGCCGCGGCCAAGGCCGGCGCCGAGCTAAAAGGTATTATCTGCGAAAAGCCTCTTGCGCGAACGGTGTCAGAAGGGAAAAAACTTTTGGCTCTGGCGAAGGAGGCGAAGTTGCCCACGGCCTACTTCGAGAACCAAATCCATATGAAACCTATAAGAAAAGCGCTGGCACAGCTTGAGCCGGTGCAAAAAAGTATGGGCCCGATTTCGCTTGCGCGAAGCGCCGAGGAACATGCAGGCCCGCACGAGCCGTGGTTCTGGGACCCGACGCAGCAGGGAGGCGGAGTGCTTTCCGATATGGGCTGCCACAGTATTGCGGTTTCGTGGTTTGTGCTCACGCCGGTCGGCAGGCCGGTTGATTTTCTCGAGCCTGTTTCCATCAACGCCGAGACCGCGCTTCTGAAATGGGGACGGCCTAAATACCGAAAGGAGCTTCTCGACCGTATGGGAGTCGATTACGCGAAGGTGCCTGCAGAGGATTTCTGTACCGGGATGGTTACGTTCCGCAATCCTGAGACCCGGCAGTTGGTCAAGGCGCAGTTTACCAATTCCTGGATGTACGACAAGCAGGGTCTTCGGCTGGTAATGGAGGGGCTTGGGCCGGGCTATGCCTTCGAGGTCAACTCGCTGCGTTCGCCGTTAGAGGTTTTCATCAGCGATGCGGCGGCTGAGGCAGTGGCCGATGCCGAAACCGCATTAGAGAAGGCGACCGCTTCGCGCGGGCTGCTTACCGTGCAGCCGAATGAGCTGGACCTTTACGGCTACGTCGATGAGCTTGACGATATGCGCAACGCTTTTTTAGCTGGTAAGGACGCGTTTTTGAACTGGGAGTACGGCCTTGAGATTACCAAGCTTGTGCTGGCGGGCTATATGTCCGCTGAGCGGCGAATGACAATAGACCTTACCGACCCGGCTATCCAAAAAGAGCTCGAATCCTATACGCCCCTTATCGCCCAGGGCAAAGGCGCCGAAGTACTCTGCAAATAAGTGATATTTATTTGCTTTTTTTAAATGCCCGTGTTCTTACTTTTGCCTTTCGTGTTCGTATCTGCTCAATTTTATTATTGTTTGGGATAAGGGTATCCCCAGGTTTCTTTGCAATCGCAGACATCCTCTACGACGTCCCAGAATCCGCCTGCGACATATATTTTATCTTTAATTACGCCGGCGACGGCGCAGCATCTGCCGGACGGCATCCGTTCGGCTTCGCCGAAGGTTTCCGTTTTCATATCGAAGTACGTGGCACGGTCGCTGCGTTTGTCAGTTACCTTGCTTATCCCCCCGAGGATAAACAGTTTTGACCCGATTGCGACATGCGTGGAGTGCTGGCTGAGGTACCATTTGCGCTGCTCGATGCGGGGTACATTTAGTTTGGTCCATTTATCTGCTGCGACGTCGTATTTGAGAACACCATTGGCGTATATCTCGCGGTCGGTTTCGCCGTGGACGGCGTAGATTTTGCCCTTGTAGCTTCCGTGGACAATGAACCGTGCGCCTTCCGGCAGGTCGGCAAGTCGTTTGTATGTGTCTTTGGCCGGGTCATAGCGGAACGTGGTTCGGTCGGCTGCACCGTCGGAACGCAGCGTTCGGGCGCCGAAGATGTAAATGTAATCGCCGACGGTGACTGCGTAACAATACGAGCGAGGGTGCGGCAAAGCAGCGATGTCTTTATACGTATCCTTGGCCGGGTCGTATACCCAGGCCGTCACCGTCATGCTTTGGTCTATCGCCTTGTTGTCGCCGCCGAAAAGGTAAATTTTATCTTTGTAAACGGCGACGGCGGGCCAGCCTTTTTTGTCCGGCATCGGTGCGCCGGTGGTCCAGGTGGCGGTGGCGGGCTCGTATATATCGTGAAAGTCTACGGCCCGGGCCTTGAGGGCACCGGCCGGGGTATGGGGATTCATATCCACGCCGCCGAATATGTGCAGCCTGTTTTTAACTACGGCGGCCGCACCTCCCAATCTGGGCCTGGGTATATCGGACAGAATTTTCCACGTTGGGCTTGTTCCTGAGACTGTATTAGGATTTTGACATCCTGACATCAATACAGTTAAAAACGAAATGATACATATCAGTGCAATAATACGACTGATTTTTTGCATAAATTGCCTCCTGTTTTTGCTCGCGGTTAGTTATTCTAATTTCTGTCTGCCGATGATGGCGTCGGTGAGCATTTTCCCGCTTGCGTATTCGATCGTGCTGCCGGTTGGCAGGCCTCTCGCCGGCCGCGTGATTTTAACGCCGGTATTGCGAAGCAGCGAGCTGATATAAAGGGCAGTGCCGTCGCCGGCCAGGTTGGGATTGGTCGCCATTATTATTTCCTTGATGCCGCCTTTGCGGACGCGCTCGACGAGCTTGTCGATGGTCAGATCGGTGGGCTCTACGCCGTCCAGCGGTGCGATGTGGCCGCCGAGGACGTGATAAAGCCATTTGCAGGCCCCGGTTTTCTCCAGTGCGATGACGTCCTTGGGCTGTTCGACCACGCAGATAATGGCTTTGTCGCGGCTCTCGTCGGCGCAGATTTCACAGGTCTGCTGCTCGGAATAATTGTAACAGGTTTCGCAGCGTTTGATTTTGTTTTTCACGTCCCGAATGGCATCGGCAAGTGCCATCGCCTCGTTGCCGTTTGCCTTTAGTATATGGAAGGCAAGCCGTTCAGCGGTTTTCGGGCCGATACCCGGCAGCCTACCGAATTCCTCGATAAGCTTGTTCAAACTCTCAGTATATGCGCTGCTCATAACTTAGTATCTCGTATATAGTGTTTCGTATATAAGGTAGCCATCTATAGTATGATTAGTCCTCTTCTATTCCTGTGATTGTTGCGTCGAGGCCGATGATGACGGTCTTTACGGCAGGGTCGTTGAGAATATTATTCTTCCTTTGTTTGTTGGCTTTGACCTCTTTGATTGGGGGCTTTTTTTCTGGCTGCTCGTTGCTCGTGTTTCGCTGCTTAATGCTTGCCCCGTTAGAAATCTTTCCTTTCTGCTTTGTATTCCCTGTTCCTATTGGAGAATTTCTAACGGGGATTGATTCTCGATTATCGATGCTCGGTACTTGATTCTCGATACTCGATTCTCGATACTTGATACTCGATGCTTGGTTCTCGGTACTCGGTGCTTGATGCTCTGTCGATAGGCGTCCTGTGGAGATACTCGATGGTTGTGGTTTAGGGCCTGGGCTTACCGGTGGCTGCTTTTTTTTTATGGGGGTGGGAGCATTACCCTTCGATTGCGCGAGCAGGTCGTCGACGTTGAGGAAATGTTCACTCAAAGCGAAACGCAAAAGCAATGCTTCCAGAAGGGCGCGGGGTGTGTCGCTGTTTTTGATGGACCAGCGCAGCTTTTCGAGCGTTGTTATGTTATAAACGAGGGCGGCGGTATCAAATTTTTCGGCCAGTTCGCTCGTCCTTTTTCGCTGCTCTGCGGTCAAAATCAAAAGCTCACTGTCTTTGCCTGCGCTCTTTGCGACCATCAAGTCGCGCATATTATCAATCAGGGCGTCGACGAGCTGGACCTCGCTTAAGCCGGTGCTTATCAAATCCTGAGCTGCCGTTAGTGTTGCTGCGGCGTCGTTGTCGCCGATTTTATCGATGAGGTTATAGATTTTCTCACTGTCGGGGCAGCCGAGATAGTCCTGAAGCAAGCTGGCGGTCATCGGTTCGATGCCTGTGCTTATAAGTCTATCGAGCAGGCTCAAGCCGTCTCTCATCGAGCCGTTTGCCATTTTCGCCAGCGGCAAAATCAAGTCGTCCTCGAATTTTATTTTTTCCTGTTTGAGGATTGACTTTAGCTGCTCGGCGATAAGGCCGGGGCCTATGCTGTTGAAATCGAACCGCTGACACCGGGACTGGATTGTCGCGATGACCTTGTTCGGCTCGGTGGTCGCGAAAATGAACTTGATATGCGAAGGCGGCTCCTCCAATGTTTTCAGCAGGGCATTGAAAGCCGAAGTTGTGAGCATGTGGACTTCGTCGATGATGTAAATCTTAAATCGTGCGCGTGCCGGCCGGTATATGGCGTTCTCACGAAGCTCACGAATTTCTTCAACTCTATTATTGGATGCGCCGTCGATTTCAATGACGTCGATATCTTCGCCGAGGTTGACGGCGGTGCAGCTATTGCATTTGCAGCAGGGCTTTGTGGTGGGGGCGTCAGCGGCGAGGCAGTTGAGCGATTTTGCGAGGATTCGCGCCATCGTTGTCTTGCCGACGCCGCGGGTGCCTGTGAAAAGATACGCGTGTGCGACCCGGCCGGTCTTTATCGCATTCTTCAACGTTTGGGCGATGGGGTCCTGCCCGATGACGTCATCGAATGTTTGCGACCTGTATTTCCTCGCGAGTACCGTATACATATTTAAATGATTAAGGATTACTGATTAAGGATTATTTAACGACAAGCTCTTCTTCCGGTATAAATTCTGTACTTCTGTCCTTTGTTGTTTTTCTTGAAGTTATAAAAATAGCTGTTAATTCTTTTCCTTCCTGAAGCAGGTCGGCGACCTGTTTGTCACTTAGCAACTTTTCTTCGATAATAAACTCCATCCAAAAGCAGGATTCATCAGCTTCTTCTATGACGATGCTCAGCTTGGAAACAAAATCCGCCTTGGATTGTGCGACGCACGCAGCCTGATAGTTGGCAGCTACAGAAGTAGAACACTTGATAAATTGCTTTCTAATATGGTTGCATAAATCATTCTTTGGCAGGGCAAGACATAGTTTTACGCAACGATGAGCAAATTCTTTGGTTCTGTTTTTTAAATCCTTTTCGTTCATCTGTGGTGCCGAAACTAATCATCCTTTAACAATAATCATTTATCATTTAAAAGATGGCCGGGTTTACCCACAGCACAGCCGGGCAACACGCTTATGGCTGCTCGGTTCCCCGCCTGACCAGGTTCGCGGGCCCAGCTTGCATGGGACCCGGCCACTAAATTGACTATTGATTATTAACTATACTCCAGTACGGCTGTAGTATAGCACAGAAGTCGGCAATTGCCAGAAAAAGATTTTCGATTGGCGGTTTTTGATGGAATTTGTGAGTATTGGACGGCGAATTTTTCTGGACAAGGGCGTTTTGATTCGGTAGAATAATTGAGATAATTAAGCGACATCTTTTTTAGGAGAGGCATAATGAACTGGAGGTCAAGTCCGACAAGCTGGCTTGTTGGGGCCATATTTTTGCTGGCAATAGTGCCTACTGTTACGGGTAAAGTCATTTATGTTGATGCGGATGCAAATGGCCTGAATGACGGCTCATCCTGGGCGGATGCTTACAACTATCTTCGAGATGCTCTTGCCGATGCGAATACTGCGGCCAAACCTGTGGAAATCCGGGTGGCGGAGGGTATTTACAAGCCGGACCAAGGAGTTGGGATTACGCCCGGAGACCGAACGGCGACGTTTCGGCTTATCAACGGCGTAGCTATCAAAGGTGGCTACGCAGGCTTTGGTGAGCCGGAACCAAATGCGCGGGATATTGAGTTGTATGAGACTATTCTCGGCGGAGACTTGGCGAGCAATGATGTTGATGTGGACAATCCGTACTATCTGCTTGATGATCCATGTCGTTCAGATAACAGCTACCACGTTGTTACAGGCAGCGGGACCGATGCGAACGCAGTTCTTGGTGGTTTCACTATCTGTAGTGGCAAAGCTGGTGGTTCTTACCCGGAGAACTTGGGTGGTGGTTTGTACAACTACGAGGGTGATCCGACGGTAATTAACTGCACGTTCAGCGCCAACAGCGATGTGGCAATGTTCAACCATCGTAGTGCTCCCACAGTGATCGGTTGTATGTTCAGGGGGAATGCGTCTTCTGTCTTTGCTGGTGGGATCTGGAACAAGGAGAGTGACTCTACGATTAACGACTGCGTATTTGAGAAGAACTTTGGTACCGGGATGGAGAATGACTACAGTAACACGACAGTGACAAACTGTACGTTCAATAGCAATCTTGGTGGGGGAATTTTCAACGGACAAAGCAATACGATAGTAAGCTTATCCTTGTTCAGTGGTAATACAGGTGACAGATTTGGCGGTGGGATATTCAATCATGGCAGCAGCGCAACAATAAGTAATTGCACTTTCAGCGGAAACAGGGCAGGCCTCGGCGGCGGGATCTACAACTTGAGTGGTACTCTTTTACTTACGAACAACATACTTTGGGGCAACATACCAAATCAAATATCTGGCTTCATAGGAACAATAACATACAGTGATATACAGGCTGGCTTATCGGGCGAAGGAAATATAGATAGAGACCCTTGCTTTGCTGTTCAAGGGTACTGGGATGATCCTTGCAATACTCCGGGTGATAAGTGGGATGATATCTGGATTGAAGGTGATTATCATTTGAAGTCCCAGGGGGGGCGATGGGAGCCCTCGACTAAAATGTGGGTGCATGATAAAGTAACCAGTTCCTGTATCGATGCGGCCAACCCGATGAGCCCGATTGGACTTGAGCCTTTTCCCAACGGTGGGTGGGTCAATATGGGGGCATTCGGCGGCACAACTGAGGCGAGCAAATCATATTTTGGCCAGCCGGTTTGTGAAATCATCGTTGCAGGTGATGTAAACGGCGACTGTAAGGTAAACTTTTTAGACTTTCGAATTATGGCCCTAAACTGGCTGGAGGATAACACTCCGCCGGATTCACCACCTCCACCACCGGGATAGAGCAGCATTGGGAAGAACCGAGGAAACAGCTCAGATTCCAAATCTATCACACTGTTGGCCGGGATTTCCAGAGCGAGAAAAAAAATTTTGCGACAGGCTTGACAAGCAGCGGGCAATATTCTATTGAGTACGCGCTATCGGATACGATAATCGAAGTTTCTGTCAATAATGAATTAGAAAGGGCTTTAGTATGAAGGTAAGAATAGAAGATACATGCACTGCATGCGGGCTGTGCGTGGATACCTGCCCGGACGTTTTCGAGATGGGAGAAGATATTGCCCAGGTTAAAGCAGACGAGGTTCCTGAAAACCTCGAAGAGGATGTTCAGCAGGCGGCAGACGAATGTCCGTCCGAATCAATTATTGTGGAATAGCGAGCTTTTACTAAGCACTATTTACCAACGGTTATCCACTGCCGGTTGAAAGCTCCCTGCTTCTTTCGCACGCCCTCTTTATAGCGGTGTCTACCATAGGGCCGAATTTGCCTTCTTCGAAAACTTTCAGAGCCGCTTCGGTTGTCCCGCCGGGTGAGGTAACCTTTCGACGAAGTCCTGCCGGGCTTTCCCCCCTGCCGTCCGCCTCGGCTGCCAGCAAAGCGGCGCCCTTTGCGGTCTGGAGCACGAGGTCCCTGGCGATATCCTCGGGCAGGCCCAATTGGACCGCTGCCTTTATAATTTCCTCGGTCAAAAGAAAATAATAAGCCGGGCCGCTGCCGCTTACTGCTGTTACCACGTCAATCAATCCTTCGTCGTCGACGGTGACTGCCTTGCCCACCGATAAGAAAATCGACATCGCCGTTTGCAGCATGGCCTTTGCTTTTTCGTTGGCGAACAGCGCGCTGGCTCCTTCGCCGATCAAAGCGGGGGTGTTGGGCATGACACGAACTATCGCGATGTCACCGAGGACGGTGGTGATGTTGACGACTTTTATTCCCGCTGCGATGGAGATGACAAGCGTATCAGGGCTGACGGCCTCGGACATACTGTTAAGGGCGTCCGTCATATTTTGCGGTTTGACACTGAGCACAAGGATACCAACCTTTTCGGCGAGATGACCGTTGTTGTCACAGGGGATGACATTATAGTTTTCCGCCAGGAGTTTGAGCCGCTCGGGCCGAATATCGCTTATAAAGATATTTTCAGGTCTGAAAACCTGTGCCTGTATGATGCCCTTTATCATGGCTTCCGCCATATTCCCGCTGCCGACAAAACCTATCGTGTCCACTTAATTCTCCTTGTCAAAATTGGCCTTGAACTTATAATTTTAGTGATGCTTTTCCAATAATACATATTACAGACAATTGTGGAGAATAACAATGCAAAAACGAGCTGAGTATCAGGATGCGATAAAAACCAAGTACCCTGAGCAGGTTGTAATCGCTATCGCTAAGGACAAGGCCGGACGGGCCAATCCGGTTACGTTAGGCTGGACGATGATTGTATCGGGAAAGCCGCCGATGATGGCGATAGCGGTGGCTAAGAAGCACTACTCCATCGGGACTATTCGGCACTCGAAGTGCTTTACGATTGTATATCCATCATCTGATATGTCGGAAGCCGCTTTGTTTTTCGGCTCCAAATCGGGGCGGGACGTGGATAAATTAGCCGAATTCGACTGCAAAACCGCCCCGGCTAAAGAGATTGATTCGGTCCTGCTTGCCGATGCCGTTGCCAATTTTGAATGCACGCTGGAATCGGAAACCGAAGCAGGCGACCACATCGTCTTCGTAGGCCGGATCGTTTGCTCGCACGTCAATACAGAACCGAAAAAGCGGCTGTACACCATCGGCCCGGGACATAAATTAGGCCCAGCGTCTTGAAAAACCGCCTCTTAAGGTTAATGGGTAGTATTGCGTAAATTTTGAATATGTGACTTGTCATTCCTGCGGAAGCAGGAATCCAGAAACGTCAGTGGTATAATGTAACCCAACATTACTAACAAATTCAATCTTGACAGACTACTAACTGGTGGCGGTTAGCCGCCAACATGCCGATACAAACGAAATTTTCACCTGCCGGGAAAATATTTGAGAAGCAAATAGTAGGCTTCTTTTCGCTTAATACATGGATTTGACTTAGCCAACGGTCTTTCTAACCATAATTGGTTTTATGTAACTTCGTACAGACAACGTAGCTAACAAATTTGCCCAGAATCTGGTTGCGTCTGAGTTGCATATTCCGATAAAAATATCCCTTTTTTATGCATAGATGGATGGTTACATTCGGTCAGTTAATCCTTAAAATGGTGCGGTGATGCTTAGGAGGAAAACGGGAAGATTGGTGACTGTTTTTGTAGATTCTCATTAAGCTCCAATTTTTGTACTCGAAACTGTCAACCAACTCACATTGCCTTCAGAAATAGCCGATATACCTAATACATTTGTACTCAAATGGGGCATAGTGATTTAAAAAAACGAGGGTTTGGTAATGACAAAAGTGAGATCAATAATTTGGTTTATATTGGCGTCAACCGTTGCTGTTCTGACGACGACAGCCTATAACCACAATAGAGGCAAAATAAACGTCAGGGCTTTTAAATGGCTTGCAGAACAACTTGAATTGACAGATTCCAACAACCAGAGAAGCACACCTACAGAGCTTGGATACGGAGAAGCTCTCGAATCACAAGAGGAACAAAGACTTATTGAATTGACAGATTCCAACAGCCAGAGAAGCACACCTACAGAGCTTGGATACGGAGAAGCTCTCAAATCACAAGAG
>CAYVIT010000087.1:0-13602 GCA_964451425.1 uncultured Pirellulales bacterium | reverse complement strand
ATTAATGAATTTTTAGCCATTTTTTTATCCCCGTTATCTCTTTTACATAAGATATACAAGCCACATTTCCTTTAATTTGAGCTTCTCTGCTCATTTTTTTATCGGTTTCATTGCCGGAATAACTTGAGTTGGTTTGTATTATTTGACCGCCGAGAGGAAAGCTTCGATGTTTTCCGTAGGAACGCCGGGTGGCATACCGCCGCCGGCCGACATTATAATGCGGCTCTTGTCCTCTACGGAATCGAGAGCGGCTTTGACACTGCTTTGAACCTGTCCGGCAGTGCCCTCTGCAAGGACGTCCCGCGGGGGGATATTGCCGAGCAGGGTGACGGAATTGTTCGTCAGTTCCTTCATCCGGGCCAGTGAGTGGTCGGAGCTGAAGTTAAAGAGATTGACGCCGATTTGTGAAAGATAAGGTGCGCAAACCAGGCCGGCTGCATCATTGTGAAAGAATTTAACTGCCACATCGAGCGATTGGAAGATGCGCTCCAGGTAGGGCAGTGCTGTTTGCCTGAAATCGTCCTCTCCGATAAAACCAACGATGTCATCAAGGATAAGTATGCCGTCGATGGAGGGGAAAGTGTGTGCCTGAAGCTCGAGCCAGTCGATAATGAAGGCCGTCACAATATTGAGCAGCCTTTGGGTATCCTCGGGATTGGTGCGAATAGCAGTGAGGAATTCTGTGCTGCCAACCAGGAACGTGGCTATGTTCAATGGCCCGCGCGATACTGTGAACCTAATGGCGTGACCTTCCTTTCCAATTTGGCCCTGATAATGTTTTAAGCGATTGAGGACGAATGGCAGTAGACCATCAATTTTTGGATTTGGTTGGCTGATAGAATGCACCTGTTGAATGTCCGTGATGATTTTCTCGGCAAACGGCCAGTCGTTTTCCTGCCAGGAGCACTTCGCGCCAAAGGCCGAGGGTTCCGTGCACATGCCAAATTCAGACCAGAACCCCGGCAGAAACAAAACATCCGGGAATTGCCGGACGGCTTTTAGATTGGCTTCGAACCACATCTCTTCACTGGAAAAATAGTCGAGGATGGAGATGCCCGCCCAGCCGGGAAGCCAGGGGCTGTCGATGATGAATCCGACCGGCAGCGGCTCAATGACTTCGCCGTTGATAACGGCCAACAGTTTTTCCCATTGCTCGTGTGTCATGCCGTCAATCGCTTTGGACGGAGGAAATGCACTACGACGCACAGGCCGATAAAGCCGACCAGCAGTCCGATGCCGAGCCACT
This sequence comes from uncultured Pirellulales bacterium, assembly GCA_964451425.1. Taxonomy (GTDB): domain Bacteria; phylum Planctomycetota; class Phycisphaerae; order Sedimentisphaerales; family Anaerobacaceae; genus CS2-K091. The sequence goes on along the minus strand of CAYVIT010000087.1, from coordinate 12,356 downwards.
GCAGCTTAGACCAGAGACTCCAGACGCTTCCGAATGATGCCGCACCGGCTGCCAGTGCCATAAGGACATTCCAGAGGATGCGTTTGGTCCCGACAGGCATATTCTCGCCGAGGAAGCTCTTCTGATTCATCAGCAGGAAGAACGCGAAGTATGCAATAGGCAGCAGTACCATTGCAAAGACGGAAGTCGGTATCGCAAGATATGGCGCCGCGTCTTTCCAGAAGAACGGTCCAAGCGCTCCGACCGAGACCATCAGGCTTCCGAATCTTTGAGTCCAGCCCCTCGGCGGTCTGCCCAAAAGCTCACAGAAGCAAAGGCCGTTGATTGTCATCAGCATAGTAGCGGCGCTCATCGCCATACCGATAACGCCCAGGCCGAATACATACTGGGCAATAACAGGGCCTGTCAGCGGCGCAAGTGTGTCGGCCAGGTTGAAAGCATCACGCTTGACCAGCATAGCCGACATCCTCTTGTCCGCCCACGGCAAAGCCTCAGACTGTTGCTGTACCTGGTTGGGCGTGAGTTTGTCGAATTCTTCCTCGCCTATTTGGAATTTGAGTCTGCTCGCAAGAAGTCCCTTGTAAGGGCCGACAAGGTTTTTGGCGGGCTCGCCGGATATTTCACCGCCGGGTGCGGCAGCGACAAAACCCTCTGCCGGTTGGCCATGGAATTGACTGCTCGAAGCGATGACCACACAGCCCGTCGCCAGGATAAAGGGAATGAACAAGCCGGTTGACAGGTCGAAGATAGCCAGCCCGCGGAAGTATTTGTCCCATCCCTTGCGGAGCATCGAGTAGGGCAGCAGGAACGTCATGTTAATGCCCACGGCCGTCGCCGCGGCGCTTATCATAACGTCACGCTGCTGGCCGACAATCATATTGGTCCAGAAGGGCTGGAACTTATCCGCCACTTTTTGTATATGAGGCATTATTATGTCGGTCGGTTTCATGAACAGGCTCAGGTCGGGAACCAGGCCGTTGAGAATTTCACTCCAGAAAATCTTTCCTTCGATGCTGAGCTTGATGACAACGCCGAGAAAGCACAGTACTATCATACTGACGATTGTCTTAATGAGGATTTCGAATATCTTCGTACCCTTGCCGCCGGCCCCGTATGTCATTGTAAAAGTCAGGCAGATTGCGAGAAAAATTGCACCGGCGATCATCTTGCTCGGTATCTCCGGCATGACTTCAGGCCCCAATAACCTGGGCACGATGTTCTGTCGAAGTGCCGCCGTTCCCAGAGCGAACTGTGGGAGCGACCATACGAGATTTGCCATCATTGAGGCAATCAGCCAGCCCCAGCCAAGGACAGGATTGACATGTTTGTTAATTGCATGCAGGGGGCGCTCACCGGCAGAAAGTGTGACATACGCGATGGCGCTCATCATAATAATACCTAAAATCATCGCCAGCGGCTGCAGCCACATAAAGCTAAAGCCGACCAGCACGCCCAGATACAAGCTCGAAGAAAGCGAGCCGCCGCCCAAAGTGATGCCGCTCTGCAGCCAGCCGGGGCCTGATAACTTTACATACGTCTTAAAAACAGCTCCTTTGCCTTTCTTCTGCGCATCCAAAATCAATTGGCGGTCCTTTTCGATGCGCGGATTCATGTGCATCACCTGCTGCTTTGATTCGCCGTTTTCAGCCATGTTATAATCTCCTGTTCAAACGTTTTATTGGACGTTTTTTAGACAAAATATATTCTCGTGTTTTCAAAACGACTTCCGGGTCTGTTTCGTATGGCAGGCAGCCCGTACCTATACAAACCTTCTCCCTATTATTTGCCAATTCAAAGACCCTGTCAACTTCCTTTTCTATGGCTTGTGGGATGTCCAGGAAACATCGTCACCCCGAGCGCAGTCGAGGGGTCTATTAAAAATAGATTTCTCGACTCGCCTTGGGCGGTCTCGGAATGACGGTATGTATAAAATGTTATAATCGCTTTTTAGAAACGGCGCTAATTCTTTTTCTGTGCTCTGCCTGTTAGAAGTCCGCCTATGCGGATTACCATCTCAGCGTTCTCTGCGGTTAATCCGCCTATGGCGGATTTTTCTCCGTTTAATTTCCCGAATTATCGCCGCGTTGTCGCAATCTGCATCGCCTGCTTCTATTGCCTTTTCCAAAGCGCCTAAATGTACCCGCGACAGGGGCAATTCCTGACCGGCTTTTTCCGCATATTTCAGGATAAGTAAAACATCTTTGTGGTGCTGGCGGATCCTGGACTCGGCGGTAAAGTCGCCATTGAGCATCTTTTTACCTTTTGTGTCCATAACAGCCGAGTAGGCGGCAGTTGCTTTGAGCATTTCAAGGAGGGTTTCCAGTTCGAGGCCCAGCTTGCCGGCAAATACAAGCCCTTCTGCCAGAGCGACGCGGTTCAGTCCGAGGATGAGGTTGCTTGCGAGCTTGGCTTTTGAGCCGTTGCCGGAAGGGCCCAGGTAAAATACCTTTTCGGAAAGTGTTTGGAAGATATCCCCACAGGTCTCGAACGCAATCTTGTCACCTCCTACCATAAAAACAGCTTCTTTGTCCCTGACCTGCCGGCTGGAACCGGAAATAGTCGCGTCCAGAAAGTGGATTTGGCGTTCTGCGAGCCGCTGCGCCAACGCTATGGTTTCGTCGGGGTCACCGGTGGTCGTATCGATAATGTAACTCGGCGGTGTTTTCGCCTCCAGAATTCCCGAGGGACCTTCAACGACTTGCTTTACAATGTTTGTATCCGGGAGTGAAAATATGATGCGGGCGGCTTGTTGGGCAACCTGGGCCGGGCTGCCAACAGCATTTCCGCCCAATTCTTCCAGATGTATGTGCTTCCCTGAATCGATATCGAAGCCGACGACATCGAAATCGCCGGCTAAAAGACGCTCGGCTATCGCCGTTCCGACAAGGCCCAAACCCACAAGACCGATTTTATCTTTCATCCTTTTTGTCTCAGAGATTTAATATAGCTAACATAACTAAAACGCATGCCAGGCAGATTCCAAGCGCTACCAAAAAACCCACCCAGGACTGTCGGGATGGCTTGACAATAAAGAGGCCGCCGGTGGTCAGCCAGCGCCTGGATTGCGGTACCGCTTCTTCGAGAGATAAATTTAGTTTCTCTTCCCGGCCAATTGGTACATAAATCTTTGTGAAGAATTTTTCGATTTGCTCAGCTTTTGCAGGTTGAGTAATTAAGCTGCCGACCACGCCGCCCAGCAGGCCCGCGCAAATCGGGGCGCCGATTGTAATCGCGCGTATATCGCTGGTATACTCAATCACGTATCGAGTCAGGATGAAGGTTGCAACGGCTGAAATGGTGCTGCAGAACATCCCGGTCGTATTCATTCGCCGCCAGAGGATGCCCATAGCTGTGGAGATGCCGACCAGGCTCAGGATATTGAAGTAGTCAAGAATCGCTTTCACAAGACTGCTTCGCATCAGGATTGCTCCCACCAGTGACAGAATGGCAATAACAATTCCTATCATTCGGGTCATATGGACCAGTTGTTTCTCGTCGGCCTTGTGATTGATGTAAACGCGGTAGAAATTTTGAGAGAAAAGTCCGGCCACTGTGACCTGGACGGCATCGCCGGAGGACATTGCCGCCGCCATTACACAGGCAAGCATCACACCTTGGAGCACAGGCCCCAATAGATGGCTGATTGCATCGCCGAAGGCGGCGTCCTTGTGGATTGCCGAACCCGTGTTGACCAGATAAACCAGCCAGCATAGTCCCAGCACCGCCCAGCCTATTGTGCAGATTCGCTTAAGAACATTGCCGTATGTGAAGCCGACCCGTCCCTCCCATTCTGTTCGACCTGCTCCGCAGACACTCATCAAGTGCGGGAAAGCGAGCGCAGTTAACGGCGCGTTAATAGATAACAAAAGCACCGTTAGCAAATTAAAACTTTTTGGGTCAAACAAACTCAAATAATTGCCGTCTGCCGCTGCCAATGTGGTCCGCATACCAGTCAGGCCGCCAACTTCTTTGAGGCCAAGTGCCGCCGGAATAGCGATGAATGAAAGAGCGATAATCATCAGTCCCTGAATCATGTCTGTCCGGATCGCAGCAATTATCCCGCCCCAGTAGCTGTAGATTATGAACACCGCCGTGCTAACGAATAAGATACCGAAGAACCAGATTCCGCTGTCCTGCGTCACAGCCTTTCCCATCATGCCCTGCACGGTACGTGTTGTCGCAAGCAGGACACCCGCTAAAAAAACAATCATCCCCGTAGCGGCTACGATTATGTATAGAACACTGGCGGACTTACCAAAGCGCTGCTCGAAAAAGTCAGCCAGTGTCAGGCAGCGCATACGTCGAACTATCGGCGCGATAATCCAGTAGAAAGGTGTTCCGAACAGCCACATCCAGGAGACCCAGATTCCGGACGCTCCACTTACAACGGACTCGCTCATTACTCCCGCCACATTGCCCGGATGAGTACCGGCACCGAAGGCGTGCATTACCATCATCGGCCAGCCGAACCGGCGGTTGCCCAGCAGATAACCCTCCTGGCTTGCTGTGCCTCGCCTGCTCCACCAGCCCATCAGCAGCATTCCGGCGAAATATAATGCCAGTACAATCCAAATCGCGTAGTGTAATCCAAGAAATTCCATAGCTGCTCCCTAACGGTTGAGACTGTATATCGTTGGCCTTGTGGGCGCTAATACGTTTTGACAGGGACCTCTGCTCCGGCCTTTTCAGCCGAAACGTATGCGCTGTATATCGTCGAGATACAGTCTGCCGCCAGTCTGCTGTCGCTTTCCACCGGCTCACCATACGCTATGGTCCGGTAGAACGCCTCGATTTCCTGTGGATAACCCGTGAACCAGTCCTCGTCGGGTGACGGGTTCGACCAGCCCTGTTTTGTGCCGATCTTTTCCACAACATAGATGTCTTTGAAGTTTTTGTCCACCGGATTGTATGTCTGTATTGCCGTGTTCGGATTGATGTTGCAGATGGTCCGGTGGTTGTTGGCTGCGACCTCGAGCCAGTTGTGGACGCCGCCCAAAACAATTTCGGAGGCGAAGATATCTGCAATCGTGCCGTCCTCGAACACGACGTGCATTATCGAGAAGTCCTCGATATCGCAGTAGTCGGCGCGAAGGTGTCCCTTGTCCTCGAAATTTTTCAGCCGTGTCAGGGCATGTGTACGGCAGGAAACGGCCTTGGGGCGAATCGGCCTGTTGTTTCGTGTTTTTCCCTCCACACGCTTTAGATAAAGCGCTCCCGTCAATGGGTGACAGCCTTTTCCTATTGCCGAGCCGCCTCCGGAGAATTTCCAGAAGGCATAGGTTGCGGCGTGCGAACCGGAGTGTGCCTCTTCGCCGTGAATCCAGAGTATCTGTGCGCCGGTCTTCTCTATTATCTCCCGCTCCTTTTGAATCGAGGGTGCATAAACCCAGTTCTCCGCATAGAGGATTTTGCCCTGGCTCTTGGATTCTGCGTCGAGCATCCGTTCGATACTTGCCAGTGAATTATCGAGTGCGGTCTGCTTCGGAAAGGTGTCTCCATTAAAATCATCCGAGCCGTCTCCGAAGTAACCTGTGAGCGGCTTTTCCACGATGGCGAACTTGTTTTGCTCCAGCGCCGCGACCGCAATCGATTCGTGAACGACCGGGGGTGTGCAGACGTGGATTACGTCCACTTTATCGAGTAGCTCCTCCAGCGTCTTATAGAACTGAATCCCTCGTTTTTTGGCGTATTCAGAGCCTTGCTCCGTGTTGGTATCAAAGATTCCGGCGATTTCCGCGTTCGTGCTGTGTACTCTCTTTATGCATTCAAAATGAAATTTCGCGGCAAAGCCCGACCCGACAATGCCGGTACGAATGGTTTTCTTGTCCATGCAATGTCTCCTTTCTTGCTATTCGTAGTTTGTGAATTGTCTTAGTAGAACTTCTGCTGTCCATTTTGCTGCCCGTGCTACGACTTCCGGGCAGTTAGAATTTATTTTCTTCCTGACATCCGTGCATAACACAGTTCCGTATTCGGTTTCAAATTGTTTGTAAACCTGGCTAATCAGTTGGTGAGATAATTTTGTGTTTCCGAAATTATCTGCACCGCAGAGCCAGCCAATGACCATCCCCGTACCTGTAAAGGCCCCGCAGTTTTGTATGCCGGTCGGAGTGGCACCGCCATCAAGGCAGCTTGCTGTCCTAAACAGGTCCTTATCTTTCGGAATAAAATCAATAGAATTCTGCAGAGCAGCAACAATGCATCGGCAGCATCCACCATGGGTTTTCTCAAAGTCATGCCCGAGCTTATACGCTTTCTCTATGATTTCCTGTCCCTTATCGCCGATATCGAGATGGTCTTTCTCGCCTAACACCTTGAACTCAGACGGATGTTTAGCTTGACCTTTAGCCTGGCCCGCCAGCAAGCTGCTGAACAAGCCTATGCCAGCCAATTGAAAAAGTTCACGTCTGTTTTTGTGCAGTGTCCCGTCTGGGTATCTTTTGCCGAATCGGTCCATTTTTTTTTCATGATTTTTCATTGGACTATCTCCATTTGCATGGTTCATAGATTTCTCAGTTGGCCTAATCCTCACGCTTGTGTTTCCGAATAGCACTCAACGAGAGAGCTCCTTGAGGTTCAATTCGGCTGCCGAAGACCTGTATGCCGCGCATTTTTCCGCGAAATTGACGGTCCTTTCCGTGCCGCTGAATGCTTTCGTTGTAGTAGAATATAGGGTAGGCTTTAGCCCACCAATTTTTTTGTGGTGGGGCAAGCCCCCATCCTACAAAAGGTGCTGTACCTTCCATCGGACTGGCGGATGCCTTTGCTTCTGGCCGTATTTTCTCACCAGGTCCGTAAAGAGATAAACGAAGGAGGTAGTTGACTTTCGGCGGTGTGAAGCTGAACTTGCCGGGTGATGCGCTTCCCATAGAAGTAACTGTCATATTCCAGGTGTCGATACCATCCACTTTATAAGCTTTGGGACCTAAAAGCTCAAACGTTGTTGGAGTCGGGCTGGTGAAGTAGACAAAATAAAGCTCTCCCGGCTTGGAAAGGATGTAGTTGCCGGGGGAAAGCTCGGCAGGCACCATCTCTGCAAAGGGAGTCGGCGCCATGATTTGTTTCAGGAAGGCGATTCTTGCAGGGCTTTGCCCGCGAAGCACGCCGCCCTTTGACCACCACAGTAGGTCTTTGGGGTGCTGGTAAGTTTCACCGTGTCCGACATAGCAGCCGCCAATGGTTCCTAACCAGAATCTGTGGACCAGTTCCTGGGCGGTGATATTTCCCCAGCCCTGGGGGATGTTGCCTTCGTATTTGCATTCATCGTATATAATCGGTTTTTTATATTTGTCGCGCCATTCTCTGCCTTTTGTAAGGTCCGAACTCTGGATACTGGCGTGTGTGACCCAGGCTTTGGTGTGGTCGTAAAAGACGCGGCAGTTGTGGATACCGCGCATGTGATTGTATGGGTCGTTCTTTTGAATGATTTGGAAGAAGCGGTCCCAGTCCGCCATTTTTTTTGACTTCATCAAATCGTACTCGTTTGCAAAGGACCACCATACGTTGCGATAAGCCGCTAATCGGGCCACGATATATCGCAGATAGCGGTCGTCAGTTTTGGCATCCATCTTCGCAAAGCCCCACCGGTCGTAGGGATGGAAAAGAATAATGTCGGCTTCTATCCCCAGCTCACGCAAGTCACCTACACGCTGCTCGAAGTGACGGAAGAATTCGGGATTGAAGCGGCTATAATCCCAGTCTTTCAGCGGTGTACCCTCAAACGGGTAATACTTCGGCTCGTTCTTGTTATAAGTATAGTCCTTGGGAAAAACGCACATTCGCATTTTATTAAATGGTGCTTTTTTCAGCGTGGCAAGCGTCCGTTCTTCCATCGCAATTCCCTGGTGGGCCCAGGCGTAGCAGGTCGTGCCGACCTGGAAATAGGGTGTGCCGTCGGCGTATGCAAAGTGCCGGGTTTTGTGCACGCGAACGGGGCCGTGATTGCCCGATGATGGTTTGATACAGGTGAATTTCCCCTTTTGGCCGTCGAGTTCTCTGCGGCTGCTCTTTGTCACGTATGTCCATTCGCCGAGCGCATCCGGCATAAAACGGATGCGATATATACCATCTCCATCGTAGAATCCTTGCGGCTCGAAAACTCGCCCGTTTTGTTTGAATTCAGCACTCAACTCTACGTCAACGAAAGGATTCCCTCCGGATGGTCCGCTCAAAGATAACTCGAAAATCCCCCAACGCTCAATCTTATCAGACGCGGTTTTTCCTGTCGCCGCTGTTGCTAAAAACAGCGCTACTACTGCCAGGAACATTAATCTAAATAATATTCTATTTAAGCTTATAAAAGTCATTTACCGGCCAGATGGTTTTTTCCTTTAAGGACTATACGCCCGGAAAGGTAACCGTCCGGACTCCGGACGGTTACGGAGTCCGGTTCATCATTGTTTAAAGTTTTATCGCCCAGCTATCTGGTTGTACTTTGATTTTGACGGTCCTTGAACCAAGCGAAGAATGGGTTGCCTCAACTGTAATTTCGCCGGAACTATCCGGAAGCGTCTTGACCCAAACTGCGCCGACACCGCCGCTGGCTTCCAGCATAAACGGATTATCTCCTACGATTACTCCAGGACCTTTTAGTTTTAATGTGACTTCACCGCCGGCAAAAAGACGCGATTCGCCAAATTTATCTCCAACCCTAAATTCAAGCCGAGTTGCATCTGAGCCGTCTCCTGTTAATCCCGTGTCGTCCGCTTTCAAATATAATTTGTCTCGGGCAGAATCGGACGAAAATGATTTCGATAATGCCAGTTTGTTATTTACATATCCGTCAATGCGAAGTTCGGGATTACCGGGTACTTTTATTTCAAGATCAGCAAAAAACGGAGGATGTTTGAGATGAGGATAATTCTTCGAATCCGGTTGAAGTTCTGCATATTTTTTTCCGTTGATAAACAATTCCAAGCGGTCGCAGTTGGAAAAGATTGCAGCATTTTTTCCCGGCCCGTTTGGTGTTTGAGCACCGCAATCCCAATAGAAATTGGGTATAATAACGGGACGAGTCTTTGGATCACCTTGTGCTTGATAAAACGAAGCGCCGAGTTTTGGAATTCGGAATATGTCGGCTACTCCCGGACATTTAACACCATTATAGGAGTTGATCAAACTGCCGTAATCGAACCCGCACCAGGCAATTACGCCACAGATACGTGATTTGGTCGCTGCTTTGCTGTGCGCTTCTGCATGCCAAAGCGCTTGATTCTGCTGTAATACTACATCCCCGGCGCGTCTGTATTTATTATCGAACCCCTTGCCTCGATCGTAATTGAATTGTCCCACCGCCTCTGCCAGCATATATGGAATGCCGGGTAATGGTTCACGTATGCCTACTCCGCCATTGGGGTCCGCATGGTAATCATCATACGCAAAGACGTCCTGATTCCATTTCTCCTTCAAGGTTTTTATGGAACCGCCTGTCATACTTCCTGATGTGGCACGAGAATCGTCAAGTGATTTTGCCAAAGCTTTTGTCCGCTGATAGAGTTCGGGGTCATTTTTCGATTCATTGACCCGGACGCCCCAGATAAAAATGGAAGGATGGTTGCGGTCGCGGATTATCATATCATTTACATCGCGTACCAGAAGTTCTTTCCAGGTATCATCACCGATATAGCCCCATCCGGGGACTTCCTCCCATACCAACAGACCAAGTTCGTCACATGCATCTAAGAATGCTTCGGATTGAGGATAGTGTGAACACCTCACTACATTACAGTTTAATTCGTGACGCAGTATCTCCGCATCCCGGCGAATTATCCTTTCCGGCATTGCATAGCCTACATAAGGATACAATTCATGACGGTTCAAACCAAAAAGCTGCAGACGTTTTCCGTTTAAGAAAAAGCCGTCCACTTCAAACCGAGTTTCACGAAGCCCGGTGCGCGTACGGAAATCATGCACCGGTTCTCCATCAACAATAAGAGTGGCTACAACATCGTAGAGATTCGGATGTTCTACATCCCAAAGTTTTACATTACCAAGGTTTGTTAAAGTGAAAGATGCTTCCGTTTTACCGCTTTTTTCAATTTGTACAGTTTCCTGTGCACGCGATATTACTTTAGTACCCTCTCGTAGTTCCACCTGAATTTTAACCGGTTTGGAAACACTTCCGGCGGAGCCTATAGAACACTTAACCTCGACCCTGCGGCTGCTATCCAGCACCTGGACAGGCTTGGCAAATACATCATCGATAAAAACGTGGGGTACAATTTCAAGATTAACAGAGCGGAAAATTCCTCCCGGTTCGAGATAATCGATACGCTTTGCCCCTACTTTTGCTCCTTGAGGCGGTACGTTACTCCATCTTGAATCAACAGCCACAGCCAGCACATTGCCAGTGTCTCTGACCCAGTCGGTAATCTCATAGCGGGCAGGAAGATATCCGCCCAAATGTTGAGCTAAGATATGACCGTTGATCACCGGCGTTGTTCCTACCATTACGCCTTCAAAATTTATAAATACGCGTCTTCCCTTGCTCTCATTAGGTAGATCAAAATGCCGGCGGTAAATCCAAACATCCTGCCAGGCTGCAGGATCCCAATTTTGCCACGAAAGTTCAGTTACACAGTGAGGCAGTGTTACTTTTGAAAACGCCTGATCGGCAAACATTGGTTTTACTGCATTGGTATTGTACTTGCCTCCGAAAAGCCAGTTCTGATCCAATGAGAATTTATAACTCGCTGCGCCGGTTTGGAGAAGAGTCTGTGTTTTCTTCATGTTACAGCCCAGAATGGAACCGGCTGCCAGAGCGGCTGAACCTATGGCGCATGTCTTTATAAATTGCCTCCGTGATAAATCTCTTGGTTTGGTCGTTTCTGTAAGCATTGTCTTATTCTGTTTCACCTTACATTTCCCATATGCATATCTTTATAACATCATTACGTTTCCTTACTGCCATAAGTTATCAAATCGCTCCCAAAATTACATGTATTTTCTGGTGTTTCGTGCGGTTATTATCAGCAAATCCCGTAAGACACCGTAGTTGTCCCTTGCAAACAGGCGCTGACTCATTGTCTGTACGTACCTCACCATAGCCTCCCTCTCAAAAACATATTGCCCGGCTGGCAGCAATACCACCCGCACGCCTTCCTTGGCCGCACGTTCACACGCTGCTTGCACGGCCGTGGGCGTGCGCCTTTCCACGACGACGCGTTTGGCGAACTGCTTCTTCTCAGCTTTGCTCAATGGCACATCCGGACCGACAGAACCCCGTGGGCCAAACGATGGGATGCTGGCTCCTTGGCGGTCATCCTGCGCCCCTGCGACGATTCCTAAAATCAGACTGCTTACCACAACCAAGATAGCTAAAATCCAAAACTTTTTCGCTTTCATAGTTTGTCTCTTTTCTAAAGTCGCGGTAAAACCTTCTCCAGAATCCATAAATCTGCGGGAAGCAACGGTTACGAACGTTATTTTGTTCTATCCTGCATTACTTTATATTGGTTGACCGGGATAATCAAGTCCGCTCTGGCGGATTTAATCTTGTAAAAGTGTGTTCAGGCTGCTATATTCGTATGTACTAATTGTTTATAAGAACACGAAGGAGAGTTTAAAATGAAGCCTAAACTGATAGTTTGTGGCGCCGCCGGACGGATGGGCAAGCGCATTATTTCGTTGGCAGTCGAGGCGGACGAGTTCAACATAATTGCGGCAATCGAAAATCAGGACCATCCTGATATCGGCAAAGACGCCGGGCTTGTGGCGGGAATGCAGCCGATTAACGTCGAACTCGGCAGCATTTATCCTGATGGTGGTGATGTTGTAATTGACTTTTCACAACCTGGGGCGGCAGATAAGACTATTGACTATTGCAGTGAGAGTGGCGCTGCACTTGTATTGGGCACAACCGGGCTCAGCGATGAGCAGCGCCAGAATTTAAAAGCCGCTTCGGAGAAGGTTCCTATCATATATGGAACCAATATGAGCGTGGGGATGAACGTATTGTTTTCACTTGTCGGGAAAGTCGCAGCGATGTTGGGTGACGGATACGATATAGAGATAATCGAGCAGCACCATCGCTTCAAGAAGGATGCTCCGAGCGGAAGTGCCCTTACTTTGGCTGAGAATATTTGTACTGCGACTGGCAGGGATTTTCCAGGTTCTCTTGTCCATGGCAGAAGCGGTAATGACGCCCTGAGGGAAAAGGGTACTATCGGCATGCATTCTATTCGGGCTGGTGATATTACCGGCGTACATTCGGTAATCTTTGGCACGCTCGGCGAAAAGCTTACTCTAAATCATACCGCCCACAGCAGGGACACTTTCGCGCGAGGGGCGCTGCGTGCGGCAAAATGGCTCATCGGGAAAGAGCCGGCGTTATATTCAATGACCGATGTCCTGGGTAT
>CAYVIT010000086.1:0-13719 GCA_964451425.1 uncultured Pirellulales bacterium | reverse complement strand
CCTTAGCCCTATCGACTTTCGAAAGAGTACCTTACCTGAAGTAATGCATACATTACCTGAATGGACAGATGTTTTATATGAACATATTAAACGGGAATTATCGAAGCTGAAAACTTAATAAACATAAATAGGAAAAACATGGCACGATTTACAATGAGTCGGGCGACTCAAATTAGTTCGAGGCCAAAGTTGGGATGTCGGTGTGCAAATGAGAGGATTCAAAAAGCTGATTTTGGTTCTATCAACGGGCTACATTCTCATGTTTTACTCGGAGCTTATCTTTTGGTCCAGATACAGGCCTGAGGAAGACTCGATTGGTGGATATTTAATGACCTGGCTCGTGTACTCCTTTATCTCGTTTGCATTTCTTACCGCGGTCAATTGTTTCAAAGTGCGCAGTATATGGGCAGTATTTCTATGCGGTGCATTATATGGATGGTTAACAGAGGGTGTCATTGTCGGGACAATGTATAATTATGAGGCCTTTCCTTTTTATATTTCATGGACAGGTTTGGCCTGGCATGCTTTGATTAGCGTTTTGTTCGGCTTCTATTATGTTAGAAAAGTGCTGTTAAAAAACAGCCCTTTCAAAACTGTTTGCCTTGCCGGTACGATAGGATTATTCTGGGGTCTCTGGGCCGTTTGTTGGTGGGTCGAAGAGCCGGGGATGAGTCCTGGCCTCTTAGGTTTTGCATTGTTTGCCTTTTCAAGCAGTTTGCCCCTGATTGTCGCTTACTGGCTTTGTGAGAGGCTTTCAGATACCTTATTCTCGCAAAGAAAATGGGAGCTGTACGTGGTAACTCTTTTGTTTGTTTCATATTTTCTGTTTCTCACACTGCCGGCTGCACCTGTTGCGGCTCTGGTTCTGCCACCATTAATGCTGCTTCTGTATTTATCACTGAGCAGAAACAGGCGTGTCGAAACGAGAAGTAATATACTTGAATCGTTGGTTGGTTCTGTAAGACTGCAGAATTACCTGTGCCTGTGGTTTGCTCCGCTCGTGGCTGTGGTGGTCTACGGAATTCTGCACTTCCTGAATGTGAAGGTCCATACGAACATATTTGTTGCTGCCATTACGACACCGATAGGGGCCATCTTATTCGTTATAAGTGTGGTAATGGTATTTAAGACAAGACCTCATAAATACTCATATTTTCCCACTACAAAGCAGGCTCATGTAAAAAATCCTGAGGAACCCGGCTTTACACAAAGTGCATCGAATAAAAAGGAGTGTTGATTATGAAATATTGCATCGGATTGTGTGTATTGTTGCTGGCAGTGCAGGTTAGTTCAGCATTTCAGTGGTATGTATCTCCTGATGGCAAATCTGCAAATCCGGGCACGCTTGACCGACCCTGGGATATTGCTTCTACCCTGGACGGCACAAAGAAAGTCGCCGCTGGTGATACGATTTATCTTCTTGAAGGCATCTACAAACGTCGGCCAAATGAGCTTTTTGATATTCGTCTCGTCGGCGCTGCGGAAAAGCCAATCCATATCCGCCCTTTACCCGGTAAGCGAGTAAGAATAGACGGCGGCCTGTCGATGCAAAGTCCTTCCGCGTATATTTGGATTCACGACCTGGAAATATTCGTTTCAGAACCCGTACCAGAAAAACCCATCAGTCCCGGCTCACACCCCAAAGACCTGAACAAACCCTGGGGCGGTGTTCACATGCACGGCGGAAAGAACTGTAAGTACATTAATCTGATTATCCACGACTGCTGCCAGGGCATAAGTTGTTGGAAAGGTGAAATCAATCCCGAAATTTACGGGTGCATAATCTACAATAACGGCTGGCTCGGCACTGACCGCGGCCACGGCCATTGCATTTATACCCAGAATGAGCAAGGCGTTAAACTAATTTCAAATTGCATAATGAGCTGCCGATACGACGGCACTTACACTATGCACGCCTACGGCTCTGAAAATGCGTATGTGGATAACTTTCTTGTCAAAGAAAATATCTGCTACAACAAAGGCCCATTCCTGATTGGCGGCGGTAGGCCAAGTAAGAACATCCGCGTATTCAAAAACTACTTATATGGTATCGATATGAGAATTGGGTACAACGCACCCTACAACGAAAACTGTGAAATTCGCGACAACATAATAGTCAATGGCGATTTGAATATTGACCGATACAAAAAGGTCTTAACAGAAGATAACCTTGTCGCTAAAAAGGGCCAAAAGAGGCCGACTGGAATAAAGACTGTTCTTTTACCAAATCGTTTCGACGAAAATCGCGCGCATCTGGTCATATATAATTATGATAAAGCCGAAAATGTAAAAATCACGGCAAAATCCTTTTTGGAAAACGGCGATTCATTCCGTCTAATGGACCCACAGAACATCTTTGGCAATCCATTTTTCGAAGGCACATACACCGGCGATGCGATACACTTACCTGTGAAGACTGAGTTCGCTGTTTTTGTTCTTTTTAGAAACAACTGAGATGCTGTATCACTGGTTACACTTATTCGGCTATCAGGAAATACTTATCACATCATACTGCTTACCGGGCAAATTTCCGGCGGCCTGACATTTGCCTTGCGAGTAAATGTCGTTGAACTAAGCTCTGCCGAGCTATTCCCCCCCGCGTAAATAGCCCGGCAGGCTTTTTATGACTTAATAATCACGACGAATTTTCCCTATATTTCTTTAAGCAATGTTGACAATTTCACGGTGATTTAGCTACTTTTTTTGGGGGGGTGTGACAGCTGTATGTCACAGCTGGTGAAAAAAAGTGAAAATAGGGTGGAAATTTTGCAATTTTCCGCTGCTCGGCTCTCGTATCCTGTGGTTTACGTTAGATTCACAGGATACACTTCAAGACTTAAAACGCACGAACTATATGCTCTGCGTATGTAGAATCGCGTTTTAGTACAATGCCGGAAAATCGCCAGACTTTCCTGAATTCCTCATGTGACATCAACATTTTGCCCCAAACGGGGTCTGCAACCGTGATTATATAATCCGAGACTCCGAGGACGGCAACACAATGGTGGTTCATAAGTCCATCCTTGATTACAGCCAGCGTAATGCCTGCTTTTCTAAGCTCATTAATCGAGTCAAAGTAACGGTACTGACATTTTAAACCTTCAGTACCGTAAAGCCCTTTAAGAGCGGAGCTAAGACAGCTTGGAAGTGTACCTGTAACCGGACTGGTATGAGAAAGTACAGCTATTTCTCCCTCTTTGGCGGATAGGCCTAATTTGCCGAGAGCCGTTACCGCTGCGGCCGGGCCACAGGTATAATCTGTGCTTTGATAGCAGATGCCGTTGGAATTAACTTTTGTTTTAAGATTCGAGAGGTCTTCCTTTATCAATGCCGGAACAATAAAGGGTAAAACCGAAAACCAAACCACAACTAAAACCATCAAAAAGCCTATGATTAACTTCTCGAATGTGCGTGGTAGACGGGAAATAGGTGTAGTTAAGCCCATCGCAACAGCAAAGGCGAAAAAGATAAATCGTGTCCGCCCTGCTGTGACCCACGAAAATGGCGGTACAAAGGGCAGTGAGTTATTGAATCTGGTCAGCACAATTATCGCAATGAGTATGAAGGGAACAAAATATCCCAATGTCCAATAGGATTTGCGAAAAGTTGAAAACAGTTTACCCAGCAGAACTCCAAGAAGAGCTACTAATATAACACCAATTGTTTCGAGCCAGGGAGTCATATACCCAACCTCCGGTTTTTGAACTTTTACTGTGAGTATTGTAACAAAATGGGAGAGGAAAATCAAGAGAATTTCCACAATCTCGTACAGCAAAACTCTTATCCGGGGATTGGGAATTGATGATTGACGGTTCTGGAATTATAATAAGCTGAGCAGTAAAACAATCTCTCAACATTCTGTTCTTGGAAAGGCTTTATTATGGGAACTTTGAAGTCAAAATCAAAATGGCTAATTATCGTTTTTACAGTTTCGATGTCGCTGCCTTTGTCGGGGAATGCCCTGCCGAATCCGAAAAAGAAAATCAATATTTATGAGAAAAATCCGGCTTATTGGCAATATAACGGCAAACCGGCACTTTTGTTAGGCGGCACCAAAGATGACAGTCTATTCCAGATTCCCGACCTGAAGGAGCACCTCGACCTGCTCAAATCGGTTGGAGGTAACTACATTCGTAACACAATGAGTTCAAGAAACGACAAAGGTTTCGAGGTCCAGCCGTTCAAGAAACTGACCAACGGAAAGTATGACCTCAATCAATGGAACGACGAATATTGGAACCGGTTCCTGAATATGCTGAAATGGACGCAACAGCGTGACATTATCGTTCAGATTGAGGTCTGGGCGACCTTCGATTATTACAGGGACAACTGGGAAGTCAATCCATTCAATCCGAAGAACAACATCAACTACACTGCTGCGCAAACGGGCCTGCCCGAACAGGTCAACAGCCACCCCACACGCTGTGAGAACAATTTTTTCTGGTCCGTACCAGCCGAAAGGAACCAAAAAACTGTTCTTGAATACCAGCAAAGGTTCGTTGATAAAATGTTGTCGTATTCTCTGAAGTTTGGCAACGTCCTCTACTGTATGGACAACGAAACGTCGGTAACACCGGAATGGGGCAAGTACTGGTCGCAATACATCAAGGCAAAGGCGGAAGAAGCCGGCCTGCTCGTTCATACTACGGAAATGTGGGACAAGTGGGACCTGTCTGATGCAATGCACAACGCAACCTTTGACCACCCGGGAATCTATTCATTTGTAGACATCTCCCAAAACAATCACCAAAAGGGACAAAAGCATTGGGACAATGCACAGCGGCAGCGAGCGCGAATAGCCGATAATGTTCGTCCGTTGAACAACGTGAAAATCTATGGCTGTGATGAGTACGGCCAGTTCGGCGGCGACCGTGACGGCATGGAGCGATTCTGGCGAAATATCTTCGGCGGGATGGCATCGGCACGATTCCACCGTCCAACATCAGGATTGGGATTGAATGAAAAAGCGCAGGCAAATATCCGGAGCATGCGGATGCTTACGGATAAGATGGATATCTTCGACTGTGCACCTCGCAACGATTTACTTTCGGACAGAGAATCAAATGAGGCCTACTGTTCAGCTAATCCGAGAAGGGTATATGCAGTCTATTTTCCGAATGGAGGCCAAGTCACACTCGATATAAGCAAGCTAAAAAAACCAGCTACAAGCCAGTGGCTGGATATAATGAAGTCCCAATGGCTGCACCCTCAACGCGTGGAAAGTAAGGGCAAAATAACGTTACAGTGTCCATCTAAAGGATATTGGGCCGTATTAGTTCAATAGCTGCGGTACAATACACCCCTGTGCTGTCGGATCAATATGTGGATGCGATTTCACTCCTAACAACAAAGCTGTGAGTAATCCATAATTGCAGTTCCTTTTTTGCTCTGATACCAGTATGAATTAGCCGTTTTTTATGGGAACTTTTTTTATGTCACGGAGTCCGTTGAAAATAGACAACTCTGGTTGGAGATTTTTCTCTAAAATGCCGAGAAAACTGGTAATACATATGTTTTGTTAGACTATGTCACTTGCCAAAAGACACAAAAAAAGACTCGCTTAAGCAAATGTAATAAACTGCATAAGAAAAGAAGCTGAATTACAGCCTGTAATAGCAAAAAAAGTGAAAAAAATTGCGTTTGTCCCATAATTTTCTTGATTTTTCGTTGAAATCTTGTTAATATGGCAAATCAAATAACTTATTTGCGAGGAGAGTTTGTGATGGTCTCTCATTTATTCGCGCAATTTTTGTCAAAAAAAAAGCGTTACGTCAACAGTATAACTATCGTTTGCTGCTTTGAGTGCAGTTTAACGTACATAAGGACAAATACGTCCACATTCCAAATCCACACTTTTTGAGAGGATTAAATCATGAAAGATCTAAAATTAAAACAATTGTTGTTGGCGGTACTGTTAGTTTTAATCATAACTGCACCTGCTGTTTTAGCGGACGATACTGAACCGCGTCAGAACACAACCGGCCCTGAACCGCCAAAAGACGTTCAAGAAAGAGACGTCATAAAGGCACTTGGCATTCCTCCTATTGCGCCTGTAGTCATAGGAGGAGTCCCTGACTATACGTGGAGGCATGGCTGTGGACCGACTGCCTTAGGTAATGTGGTAGGCTACTACGATGGACAGGGCTATGTGGACCTTATCCCCGGTGACGCCTCAATCCAGACTGCCGACGTCAATCAGGTGATTGCTTCAGGAGGTACCTCTGTAAATCCCAATCCGCTCGGTTTTGAACAACACTACGAAGATTTTGCAAGACCGGAGGATCCCCTTCCAGGACCACTCTTAAACGACGATTATATCACCGCAGGGAGGACACCACACCTCAACGACAGCGTTGGCGATTATATGGACACATCCAAAAGTACTCGCACCAACCGCTATGGATGGAGCTGGGACACAGATGTTGGTCCGGCGTTTGTGGACTATGTAAACATGAAAAACTCCGCTTACGCACCAAGCTTCACAAGATACCGTTGGAGCGCGCTGACTTGGAGCATTTTAACCAATGAAATCGATAATGGCAGGCCTATGGTCTTTCTTGTGGACACAAACGGCGATGGGGACAGCGACCACTTTGTAACCATTGTCGGTTATGATACTGCAACTGGACAATATGGATGTCACGATACATGGGCACCTGCCGGTGTAAGGTGGGAATCATTCCAGGGCATTGCTGGTGGTAATTCATGGGGTATCTATAGCGGAATATCATTTCAGTTGGCACCTATCGGTATAAAATGGAAACAACCACCTGACGAAACAGAAAATGGCATTGATATTCGCTGTGACAGAAGTGACGGAATCCCCCGTGTCCTCGCGGATGACTTCAAATGTACTACGACCGGCCAAATTACTACAATCGTTTTCTGGGGTTCATGGAAAAACGATATTAAAGGCAACATCAGCAACATTCATTTAAGCATCCATGATGACCTGCCCGCCAATGACCCGGCCAATCCCAACAATTACAGTGTGCCGCGTACCGTGCTCTGGACCAAAGACGTCGGGCCGGCCAACTTTAATGAAATGGTCCATTCCTTACAGGAGCCCGAATGGTGCTGGGACCCCGCAACGGGACAGCCACCAATCCGGTGGTGCGATTCTGCTATATGGAAATACGTAATCCCCATCGACCCTTCAGCAGCTTTCACCCAAGAAGGGGACCCATGCAATCCAGTCGTTTATTGGCTTGATATTCACGTGACGCTGGAGCCGGACGACCGCAACCCGGAGTTTGGCTGGAAAACTACACCGCCTGATTATCATTGGAACGATGATGCCGTCTGGTCAAATGATGACGGTGCTATATGGAAAGAATTGATTTACCCCTCTGAACACCCCTATGCCCCGGGTTCCGTTGACCTGGCTTTTGCAATTGTCACAGAAGAGCCTGAACAACCTAATGAAATCAAGTGGTCGCAGCCGCCGAAACCAACCGAAACTGACAACCTCTATTACGGCTGGAATGAGATTTCTGAATATGACGGTGACCAGATTGTTGCTGACGATTGGCTCTGTGATAACGATGACCCCGTTACTGACATTCACTGGTGGGGCTCATTCAAGGATTGGAAGGGACAGGAACCGCCGCTTTTGCCGGAAAGGTTCCATATCACTTTCTGGACAGATGTACCGGACCCGAATCCCGATGACCCGGATACGTTCAGCCATCCCAATGACGTCGTCTGGGAAATCGACTGCACTAATTTCGACTACAGGTTTGTCGGATGGGACTACGACCCGCGTACGAATTGTTATGAGGCCTGCTTCCTTTTCGAGCAGTATTTGACGGAAGCGGAATACTTTTATCAGAAGCCCAGTCCCGATGGAACACCAGCAGTCTATTGGATTAGTATTGCTGCTGTATACCCTGACGGCACGATTGTGGACAATCCGTGGGGCTGGAAGGCACGTCCGCGAATGTTCAACGATGATGCCGTCCAAATACGCATACCCACTAATCCAAAAATCGGCGATAAATATGTGGAAGGCAAACCGATTTACTGGCCGGACCCGGACAAATCCTGGGATATGGCATTTGAATTGACCGCACAAAAAGCTCAAACGATTATCAAGTGGGAACAGGACCCGAACCCGCAATTGCCGGGCCTCCACTGCCACGACTCACAGGACGCCGCAGGTAACTACTCGTATATAACCATCGCGGACGATTGGAAGTGCCAAGGCGGAGATGTAACCGACCTGCACTGGTACGGAAACTATGAGATGGACGCGCTGAATCAGGAAATAAGAGGTTCGGGTGTACGCTATTTCCACCTCAGCATTCACAATCCTGTCGCGGTTGCTGCCTGCATGCCGCAACCGACGGAAATCCGGGGATATGATGTTCCATTTACAGCAATAACCGAAATAGATACAGGCCTTGTGAATCTTGAAGGATGTAAGATATACCTCTATGAGTATGTCCTCCCGGAACCATTCCCACAGGAAATTGATCAGAGCTATTGGCTTGACATTACAGCCTTTGCAAACGACCCGATGGCCCCCCCCTTATGGCGATGGCAGGAAGCGCAAAGAGGCCCGTTACCTATTCTCTGTGGCGCAGTAACGCGCACGGGACCACCACCTACACCGTGGCAAACTATCTGGCCGGGTGACCCGGAGCGATACAGCGATATGGCCTTTGCCATTACAAGCACAGGCATTAGCGAGGTGTATGTCAAGTGGTCTCAGCCGCCTGAACCTTATATGCCGGAAGCATACGATGGCTGGAACGAGGTTTCAGTCTACAACTGGCAGCAGATAGCCGCAGACGATTGGTTCTGCGATACCGCCAACCCCGTAACGGACATCCATTGGTGGGGCTCATTCTTAGGGTGGTCCTGTGAGGAACCTCCGGAGATGCCGGAGTCATTCCACATCGCAATCTGGACGGATGTCCCCGCCGGAGTTGACCAACGCTTCAGCCATCCCGGCGTAGTAATATGGGAAACGAACTGCAACAACTTCACCTCTAAGTTTGTTGGTTGGGACATCGACCCGCGTGATCCATACGCGCCACCGGAGACCTGCTACAAATTTGAGCAGGATTTACCTGAAAAAGAATGGTTCTACCAGCAACACGGCGGAAACGTCTACTGGCTCAGTATCGCTGCTAAGTATCCAGCCGGAACTGAGGTGCAGCACCCATGGGGCTGGAAGACACGACCACGCGACCTGAATTCACGTGCTCCGGATGATGCAGTTAAAATCTTCGACCCGACAGCGCCAATATTAGGTAGTATCTACCTAAACGGCATGCCACTTTGGTGGCCGACAGAGGACGATTCCTGGGACCTTGCCTTTGAGTTGACTACAAAGGAGATACCACCCAAGCCGCCGATACCGCATCTGAAATGGTCTCAGCCGCCTGTCGAGATTGACCCGAGTAGCGAGATACCGGTTTATTCCGGTTGGGACGAACCATCTTTTGTGGCCGATATTGCCGGAACTCCCGGCGATATGAGCATTGTTGCCGACGATTTCCGCTGCTTAGGCAGCATGCCGGTGACCTCGCTGCACTGGTGGGGTTCCTATTTTGGCTTGGTGGAACCGGGAACAGTACCGCCCCAACTGCCGATTGCATGGAATATCGGTTTCTGGACTAATGTTCCCGAAAGTGCTGATACCGATTATAGCTACCCGGAAAAACTGCTCTGGAACATTCGGGTGCCTGCAAACCGTGTCGATGTCGAAATGGTCGGCAGAGATTCCTACCACGGCTACTATCCTGAAGATATTGCTTTTCAGTATACTTTGTATCTGGATCCCAACGAATTCTTCTGGCAGGGTGACTACCTTGAGGATACCATAGATGATGTTTTCTGGCTTAGCATTGTCGCAATATACGACCCGGACGTGGGCCCCGACATAGTATATCCCTGGGGCTGGAAAACACGCCCGTGGAGCTGGATGGACGATGCCGTAAGGTTCATATATGATGGACCGCTTGAGCCGGGTATGATACTGGATCCTCTCGCCATTACCCCGATTAAAGACCCTATATATAGAGAGAGCTTCGATGTGGCATTTGAACTTGACACCGACCCGAATTACATTAAGTGGGAGCAGCCTTTCACAGGCATCCGCAACTGGCCGCATTATGAAGATGAGGTATCAATGGCTACAATGGTGACAACCACAGAGGTCGTTACCAAGTGGCTACAGAATCCGGACCTTAGCGATATGGGAGTTGACGTGGATGCAACGTTCGACTTGATGGGATATTTCCCGCCGCAGCTTCTTGCAGATGACTATAAATGTGAAACAACCGAAGCGGTTACGGGCATTAACATCTACGGTTCGTGGTGGCATGATTTACTGCCGACTGATCCGTTCGGCTCGTCGGATCCAACACAGGTGATGTTCACACTCAGTTTCCACAAGGATATTCCCGCAGACCAGAGTCCTACCGGTTACAGTATGCCCGGTGATGTGATATGGTGGCGGCCGTTTAATCCCGGCGAATTTTTTGTTGAGTTGGTGCCACCCTTAGGGCCGGAGAGCTACTATATGCCCTGCTCCGACATCTTTACCTTTCTCGACCATCAGAACGTCTGGAAATATAGCTTCTCAATTCCTGCGTCTGAAGCATTCATCCAGCAGGGAACCGAGGACCGCCCTGTTATATACTGGCTGGACGTTCAGGCAGTACCGCAGGATATAACGCAGAATCCCGAAGTAAGATTTGGCTGGAAGACATCTGAGGAACACTGGAATGATGATGCGACCTGGGTTGTAGGAATGGAACCTTATAACGGCGATTGGAATGAACTGCGTTATCCGCCGGGACATCCTTACGTTGGCGAATCGATAGACCTGGCATTTGAGCTTACGACTGAGAGAGTGAACACGGAGTTTGTCATCGACCGTCTTGTTGCCGACGATTGGAAATGTGAGCGAAGAACACCGGTAACGGACGTTGTATGGTGGGGCTCATATCTTGGCTACGAGTTCAAGCCATGTCACGGCAATTTTATGCCTCTGCCGATTAAGCCGGATTACTTCTTGCTTGCTATCTGGACTGACATACCGGCTGACGCTGATTCGACGGTTCCGTTCAGCCATCCCAACGAGATAGTCTGGGAGTACAAGGCCCATGATTATGACGAGGTGCTGGTCGGATATGACAAACACCCAGAAGGGCTCAGCGTCGCGATTTGTGGCGCGCCGTCCGATCCGAACTGGAACACCGATGTCCAGACGAAACTTCTGGCCACGGGACAGTTTAAGACCGTGGATATTATCACCGTAAATACCATCACTCCCACCCTGACCCAATTACAGACCTACAACTCCGTGTTGGTGTACAGTGATGCTATTTACGCAGATGCAATTGCTTTGGGTAACGTAATGGCTGACTATGTAGACTCTGGAGGTGGCGTAGTGTGCGCGATGTTCGAAATCGCTTATGGCTCCGGCCCTCTCCCACACCCCACTGCCCAGATGAAAGGGCGCTGGGACACACAGGGATACTATGCAATTCCTCGTACTGCCCAGTTCGGCCCACCACAGGCCACGTTGGGAACCGTCTATAACCCCGCGCATCCTATTATGCAGGGTGTCTCCGGCTTTGACGGCGGGATCAACAGCTTCCGACCGATTTCCACCACTATCATTCCGCTTAGCTCAACTCGGGTTGCGGACTGGTCCGATGGCTCCCCGTTGGTAGTCACCAAGACTATCGGTGGTGTGCCGCGGGCAGATATCGGCTTATATCCACCCTCATCAGACGTGCGTAGCGATTTTTGGCTTTCATCGACCGATGGAGCACTGCTGATGGCAAACGCGCTCACTTGGGTAGCCAGTTCTACTCCTATCGTCAGCCCACCGAGAGAGCCCGTCTTCCGCTATTCGGTACGGCTGCCTCAGGATGAGTGGTTCAAACAAAGGGATGTCAACGACATCTACTGGTTCAGTGTCGTAGCAGTGTACGACAAGAGTAGACCCAACTATGACTGGGGCTGGACGAATCATCCACACGTATTCAACGATGATGCCGTTGCCGGCAATTTAGACCTGGCGACAAGCGAGTGGTCTTGGATAGAGCTTCTTGACCAGACTGAAAACAGCGAGGATATGTCCTTCATCCTGTTCACAGACCCCAAAGAGTGTGTCAGTTGTGCCGACTACAATGCTGACAGTATTGTCAACTTCAAAGACTATTCAGACTTCGCAGATGATTGGAACTGGAGCGGCATGCCTGGCGGTTATAACAAGTCCGACCTTAACTGCAACGGAGTTGTTGACAATAACGATCTTAATATCTTCACGATGCAATGGCTAAGTAGTTGTCCGTGAAAGCCCGGACATAGTTACATTGGCAAATTGAAAAGCTGTGAGTGGTTTTTGCCGCTCACAGCTTTTTCTTCGCGCGAATATTGTGCAAATTGAAATTTGATAATGGGGAATTTTGCGCTTATAATATCCTCTGATATGCAAAACAGAGCGAAAATATATACGGTCAGCCAGGTTAATTCGTTAATCAAAGAGGTTCTCGAAAACAATCTGCCTTCTCGCCTGACCGTTACCGGCGAAGTTACCAACTGGACCATCGCCCGAAGCGGCCACGCCTATTTCGACCTTAAAGACGAAAACGCCCTGCTGCCCTGCGTTTGCTGGAGAAGCAGTCTCAGCAAAATTAAATTCGTGCCGGAAAACGGACTGGCCGTCATTGCCAAAGGCCACATCGAGGTTTATTCTCCGCATGGCAAGTACCAGTTCTACGCTGATTCTATGCAGCCGGCCGGTATCGGGGCACTTCAGTTGGCCTTTGAACAGATGGTAAAACGCCTCCGGGAACAGGGTCTCTTCGATGATGCACATAAGAAACCATTGCCTCAATACCCGCAAAGAATCGGAATCTTGACCAGCGAATCAGGCGCAGCCGTCCACGATATAACGGACAGCATTCACAACCGCTGGCCCCCTGCCAGGCTCTTTCTTTATCCGGTACCCGTCCAGGGCGAAGGTGCTGCCGAGCAAATCGCAGTGGCAATCAGGGATATAAACAAGCGTAACAAAGAACTCAAACTCGACGTTCTGATTGTCGGCCGGGGCGGCGGCTCACTGGAGGACCTATGGGCCTTCAATGAAGAAGTCCTGGCCAGAGCGATTTTCGACTCCAAAATCCCCATTATAAGTGCGGTAGGCCACGAAATTGACACCACCATCGCAGACCTCGTCGCCGACGCCAGGGCTTCAACGCCTACAAAGGCAGGAGTTGTAGCGGTTCCGGATATGCAGGAAGTTTTGGAGAATATCGAAAATCTTAACAAAAGGTTAACATCCCAACTCAGTTTCGTTCTTTATAGTGCTGAACAACAATCTGATGAGCTGAGCATCAGGCTCGAAAATTCAGTAAAACATTTGTTGGCTGATACACGTAATAGGTTGTACGCAGTTGCTGAACAAATCCGAAAAATCGAACCGCATCGTCTTTTAGCAAGGAAAACCCTCGACTTAAATAATCTGCACAATCGGGTAAAGGCGGCGTTGAAGGCGATAATTAGCAACAGCAAAATGCAGTTCACCGCCCAAACAAACCGCCTTGCCGCTTTGAATCCGAAATCCATCTTACAGCGGGGTTACAGCATTACTACCAACAAAAGAACAGGCTCATTAGTCAGACGTCCAAAAGATGTGAAAATTGGAGAACTGCTGAATACTGAGCTTGCAGACGAAAAATATATTGAAAGCAA
>CAYVIT010000085.1:0-13895 GCA_964451425.1 uncultured Pirellulales bacterium | reverse complement strand
TACCACACTAATGAGCATTGGCGAAAAGGCCCGGCCCGCCCTGCCGCAGATAAGGGACTGTCTAAAGGATTCGGATGGGTACGTCAAGCGCGTGACACAAGCAGTGCTGAAGCGTTTGGAAGACCATTGATTCGATGCAATATCTCTCTGATTACTGTAACCCTGATGAAGTGATATTTGACATTTTCCGCTAACGATTGTATATTTGGATTATCCCGACTTGGAGTTTGTGGAAATGTTTTTGAACGAATTTACAATCCTCCTGAGTTTGATAGCCCTGATTGTTGCCGGCATTTTATGTCTTATTCGCGTATTGAGGAACTTCTGCAGAAAAAGAAAAGGCCTTGAGCCGATTGAAACTCCGAAGTACAAAATAATGCTAAATCGTGCGCTCGTGGGCAGTTCCGGAAGCGTTCTTTTTCCTGCTGTGTTTTACTGGTCATTATATCTTCTTGCTCAGGAGATGACCTCAAAGGGCTTCGACGCAGATTATATCTCCAGGATGCGAATTGCAGCTACGGTTGTTTTTGGCTTACCACTAATAGCTGTGGGCTTTGTTTTCTGGATAGTGGGTTTGGTTGGCATCATCCATATAATTAAATACTGCCCGCAACAACGAAAAAACTCAAAGGCAATCATAAGCTACATCCTTGAAGCCTTTGCGCCTCTGTTTATTTTGGTAATTTTGATTGTTCCGTTGGCTGTTCAGTTATGTGACGTCAACACAAGCGATATGCTAAGTAGACTGTTTGTGTACATTTTCAGCTAATACATGTTACTACGGAACAGAGAATGTGTCAACTAAAGCATAGGTAACACTTTGTACCGACTACATGAATAACACTTTCTTGAGACAAAATAGGGACAGGCAAGGAATTTTGAATTACTAAATAAAGCACTTCGGACTACATTTTAGATTTTGCGCACGGCGAGGGTGTAAATCGGTATATTCTGCTTCAGGTATTTTCTCTCGAAGTTTGTGCCAACCCGCTCACCCACCTCGGCGCCCGCGGGCCGGGTAAACTCAATTTCCTCAAGCGTATTGTTTTCGGCGGCTATTAATCCTCTTATCACTTCAAAATACTCGGCGTGGTCGGTTGCGATTTTTAATTCGCCGCCCACTTTGAGGCGTTGCAGCAGTTGCTGCAGATTTACGGTGCACAAGAAGCGTCTTTTGTGATGTCTTTTTTTCGGCCAGGGGTCGGGGAAGTAGATGTGGAAGCAGTCCACGGAACTATCTGGTACAAACTCGGTTAAAAAAAACACGGCATCAGTGCGAATAATCCTGACGTTTTTCACACCCCATCGGCCGATACGGTCGACGGCATAACGGTAGTATCTCCGCGCCCATTCAATCCCGAGAAAGTTCGCGTCGGGACGAGCCATAGCCTCGTTGAGCAAAAAAGTGGCTTTGCCTGTGCCGATTTCGATGTGAACAGGTCCTGGACGTCCGAAAATCCGGGGGAAAATTTTTTCTCCGTCGAAATCTTCAAGCCTCAAAGAAACCGATGGATAGTCCTGTAAAGTTCGCGCCATTTGTGCAACCAGCTTCAAAATACGCAAAATAGAGAAAATAGCGAAGGTTCAGCATCTGTATTATACAAGCAAACACACGCTCAGCGAAGATTAAACTTGCTTTTTGAACTCACATCGATTAAACTAAAGATATGGGAAATCCGATAAAAATCGTGAACTTGTTCTTAAATGGAGGGTATTAGTTATTAGGATTAAATCCTGATTAGTTCATAATTTCGGGGCCGTTGGAAGGAAGACAAAGAAATGATCCTTCAACTTGTCAGAGCGCGGCGAAAGCGGATTCTGATAGACATCAATACCCAGAGAGACTGTCTGCTGGCTGATGGTAAGGCATGTATAAGGAACCACCGGCGGGTTTTGGCCCATATTCGACGCATGATGGCCTGGGCCAGAAGCAGTCATATCTCGGTCATCTCGATTGCTGAGGTTTACCCCAACAAGAAAAGCGACATCGGAGCAGGCTGCTGTATAGACGGAACAGAGGGACAAAAAAAGATACGGTATACACTACTGAGTAATCGCATCAGTTTTCCCGCTGATGGTAGTACTGATTTTCCCAGAGATATGCTCCGCCGGTACAGCCAGATTATACTTCATAATCGCAGCGCTGACCCCTTTAAGGAGCCGAGGATTGACAGGCTGCTCAGTGAAGTGCGGGCTAATGAGTTTATTCTGGTCGGCGCCGGTGCCGAAGCCGCTGTTATGGAGACGGCCCTGGGACTGCTGCAGCGAGACAAAAAAGTAACTGTCGTTGTTGATGCGGTAGGCTTTCATAATAGAAAACAGGGCAGGCTGGCACTTCGTAAGATGGAGGCAAAAGGTGCAAAGTTGGTAGAGACCAAGACGCTGGCCGGGATATCACATCTAAGGCAGGTCAGGATATGCAACTGCAAAAGTTGTCAGGGACAAACGGGAAAAGAACCGGCTCAAATTGGAGCGGCATAGCTCACTGGCCCGTCTTGAAAAGTCCGTATTAGTTGCTGAGTTAGTCCTTAACAAACCTCTATATAAAAATCTTATCCACGTATTTTCAATCCCCCGTTTTCTCCCTTGTAGGAAGTCGTTGACATATCTCGCTCACCGTGATATAAATGTAATTCGTGGCTTGTGAAGGGTATCTCGATAGAAATGCAATCCGATTTTATAGAACTCTGGTAGGGACAGGGAATATGGCTCAACAGAGGCTGGATGAATTTCCTAAAAGACACCACCCAAAAACCAGCCGGCTGAATCGCCGAACTTTTCTAAAGAGCATGGGCCTTGCGGCGGCTTCTGCGGGGATGCTGTTTGAATCGACAAGCTGTGTCATTAACAGCGAAAGGCGAGCGGCAGAAAAAAGCCCGAACATTGTGTTCATTTTTATTGACGACCTTGGCTGGCGGGACCTGGGCTGCTGCGGCAGCGAATATTACGAAACGCCGCACATCGATAAGCTCGCCGGCCAGGGAATGCGCTTTACCAGTGCTTATTCCAACGCACCCAACTGTGCCCCCACCCGTGCCTGTTTGATATCGGGCCAGTACACGCCGCGCCACGGGGTCTACACGGTCGGCAGTCCCGAGCGGGGAAAAGCACGCCTGCGAAAGCTGATACCGATAAAGAATAAAACAAATCTCGATTCGAAAATCGTCACTATTCCCCAGGCACTCAAAGCAGTCGGCTATAGAACCGCATGCATCGGCAAATGGCATCTGGGAGATGAAGAGCCGTTCAGGCCCGAGGACCGCGGTTTCGACGTTGTCTTCCGCAGGACCAGGCGAAGCCATTTCATGCCCGACGGACAGCATCTGACAAACAAGCTCACTGACGAAGCTGTAAAGTTCATCGAACAAAACCGCAACAAACCGTTCTTCCTGTATCTTTCTCACCACGCAGTCCACACGCCAATCCAGGCAAAAAAAGAGCTCATTGAAAAATACAGAAAGAAAAAGCCGGGCGGCGGGCACAACAATCCGACCTACGCTGCGATGATTGAGAGTATGGACCAGAGCGTGGGCACGGTTTGTGATAAGCTCGATGAATTGAAACTAAGTGACAACACCGTCGTGTTCTTTTTCTCCGATAACGGCGGATATGCCAACGTGACCTCGATGGCCCCGCTGCGCGGCTCCAAGGGCATGCTCTATGAGGGTGGAATCCGCGTGCCGATGATTGCCCGCTGGCCGGGCAGGATTAAAGCTAAAAGCTCTTGCGATGTCCCTATAATTGGCATTGATTTCTATCCGACATTCCTGGAAGTAGCCGGCGTACCGAAGCCAGCCGGATATATTCTCGATGGCGAGAGCATTGTCCCTTTGCTGACTCGAAGTGGATCTCTAAAGCGAAAAGCCGTCTTCTGGCACTTTCCCGCCTATCTTGAGCCGTATAATGACAGTCAATGGCCTTGGCGCACAACGCCGGCCGGAGCAATCCGAAAAGGTGACTGGAAATTGATAGAGTTTTTCGAGGATGGTAACGTTGAGCTGTATAACCTCAAAGACGACATAAGCGAGAAAAACAACCTTGCACAAACAGCACCCGAAAAGGCCCAAGAATTACACCGGATGCTTATTGAGTGGCGCAAATCCGTAAACGCACCGGTCCCGACCGAAAAGAATCCCGAATATGACCCCGCGGCGCGATTAAGAAAAAAACGCAGTTAGAATAAATAACAATAAAAAAGCGGTGAAAGGAGAATGTTATGAGCACAAACAATAAAGAGCCTGGCGAAACCCTGGCAGTTGTTTTGTATTTCGTTGCTTGGTGTGTGTTAGGTATCACTATCCTTTTGGCATGCGCAGGTTTTTTTACACAGTTCCTGACGTCGTTTTTTACCGGTCGAGCTTATAATCTGCGTTGGACACATCTCTACAGCTCCTATGTAATGCTCACACTGAATACAGGAAGGGGCATCTTGGTTTCCCTGGTCCTGTTCGCATTAGCAGCCATCATAAGAGCGATTAATGCCAACACACGCGAGCTGCGACGGTTGCGATAGACGTTGGGTACAGGCTGCTCAAAACGGGCCGAGTAAAGCATATAAGGGACATAACTATGAAAAGACGGGATTTCCTGCGAACTGTAGGATTAGGCGCAGTATCTATAGTGCTGCCGGGATGTGGAAACGCTTTCGGTAGGCTTGGCAGTCAGTCTACTGCGAACAAACCGAATATCATTTTCATCCTCGCCGACGACCTGGGCTACGGTGACCTGGGCTGTTATGGACAGAAAAGAATCAAGACGCCGAGTCTGGACAAGATGGCCGAAGAGGGGATGCGCTTCACGCAGCACTACGCAGGCAGCACCGTCTGTGCGCCGTCGCGATGCGTTTTAATGACCGGCCTGCACACCGGCCACTGCCTTGTCCGAGGCAACGCCCGCGTGCCGCTGCGTCCTTCGGATGTCACTGTCGCCGAGCTGCTGAAAAAAGCCGGCTACGCAACCGGCATCGTCGGCAAGTGGGGCCTGGGCGAGCCCGCCACCACGGGTATACCGAATAAGCAGGGCTTCGATTACTGGTTCGGGTACCTTAACCAAAGGCACGCCCACAATTATTACCCCACTTATTTATGGCGCAATGAAGAAAAAGTTCAGCTCAAAAATGAAGTTAGGGACATCAATCCGCCCGGCGGTGTCGCGACGAAGAAAGTCGAGTATTCGCACGATTTATTTGCCAAAGAGGCGCTCTCCTTCGTTGAGCGCAATAAAGATAATCCCTTTTTCCTGTACCTGGCCTTCACCATCCCGCACGCCAACAACGAGGCCGGCAAGGAAGGTATGGAAGTGCCCGACTACGGCATCTACAAAGACAAGGATTGGCCCTGGCCCCAGAAAGGTCACGCCGCAATGATTACCCGGATGGATGGTGACATAGGAAAATTGTTTGCGAAGCTCAGAGAGCTTGGTATCGACGAAAATACGTTTGTGTTTTTCTCCAGTGACAACGGCCCCCACCGTGAGGGTGGTAACAACCCGGACTTCAACGACAGCAACGGCCCGCTGCGAGGCATCAAACGTGACCTCTACGAAGGCGGCATCCGCGTACCCACGCTCGCTCGCTGGCCCGGAAAGATAAAACCCGGCTCGGCCACCGACCACATCTCCGGCTTCTGGGATTTCCTGCCCACCTGCGCCAATCTGGCAGGCTTCAAGCCCCCAAAAGATATCGACGGAATTTCGATGGTGCCGGCACTTCTGGGTAAACCCCAAAAGCAGAAGAAGCACGAGTTCCTTTACTGGGAATTTCACGAGCAGGGCAAGAAGCAGGCCGTGCGAATGGGCGACTGGAAGGGTGTTCGCCTCAACGTCGCTAAAAAACCAGTCGGCCCCATCGAGCTGTATAATCTGAAGACCGACATCGGGGAGAAGAATAATATCGCCGACAAACATCCAGACATTGTTGCAAAGATTGAAGGATATATGAAAACAGCGAGAACACCGTCAAAGGACTGGCGATGGCCTACTGATTAAAGCCTCTTTCGTAAAAGGAGACACGAAATATAAATTTTTCGCAGGGAGATGAAGATGAAACGGAACATATTCAGGCATACCGGTGTTCTAATTGTTATTTGTGGAGTAATTTTTAGCAGCGCGACCGCAAAGGAAAATATGCCGGCCGATAGTGCAGGCAAAAAACAAATTCCCATCGAGGTCAGGGGCGTATTTCCTCAGATGACCGTTATGGCCAAGGGTGTCGGCAGCGACTCTGAAGCGGGAATAGGCGCATTGATTCCCTGGGCCGAAAAGCTCTGGGCCATCGGCTATGTCTCGCACATCAAAGGCGAAGGTCTGGGTCTCTACGAAATCAGCGAGGATATGACGATGCGCAAGCACCCGGCCTCGGTAACGGGCACCTTTGCTAACCGTATGGTGCACTGGGACTCCAACCAGGCCTTCATTGGCCCCCACGCCATCGATGCCGAAGGTAACGTTCGCACGATAGAGGACCTGAAAAAATTCCGGCTCACCGCAACCATACAACACCTGACCGACCCGAAGAACAAGGTCTATGTCCTCGGCATGGAAGGCCGCCTCTGGGAGCTCGATGTCCACACCCTCAAGGCAAAGCTCTTATTCAATCTCGTCAAGGAGCTCGATATCAAAAATGCAAAGGCGCATTTCAAATCGGCCTATACCGCACAGGGTCGCGTCGTCGTCGCCAACAATACTTATGATGAAAAAGAATTTCTCGTCCAACGCGATGCCGGCCGCCTGGCCGAATGGGACGGCAAAAAATGGACCATCATCGAGCGAAATCCCTTTATCGAAGTCCACGGAAGTCCCCATGGCGGCACCTATGGCGGTAACACAATATATGCCGCAGGCTGGACAAAGTCCGCCGTCGTACTCCGCGTTCTCGCCAAAGGCCAATGGCTCCGTTATCTTCTGCCCAAGGCAAGCCATTCCTGGGACCACGCCTGGAACACCGAATGGATGCGGATTCGTCACGCACAAACCGAGCGTCTCCTGATGGATATACACGGCATGTTCTACGACCTGCCCCCTTTCGCTTACCAAGGCAAGGTCTGGGGCATTCGCCCAATCTGTACCCATCTTCGCATTGTGCCCGACTTCTGCTACTGGCGGGGTCTGTTCGTAATGGCCGGCAACCAGATTGACCATGACCAGGGCCAGCCCCAGTCGGGCCTTTGGTTCGGCAACATCGATGATTTGTGGAGCATGGGCAAGCCCGCAGGCTGGGGAGGCCCCTGGTGGCAGACTCCGGTTAAAGCAGGACAGCCCTCCGACCCGTTTCTAATGACCGGCTTCGATAAGAAGGTCGTGCACCTGGCGCACGACCAGACCAAAAGCGTCACCTTCATTATCGAGGTCGACTTCCTTGGCAATGGCTCGTGGAGAACATACAAAAGTTTCGATGTAGCTGGAAATATCAAGGCGCGAAGGGGTGTGCTCGGGCTGCCTGCCGAAGGCCAGGGATACGTGCACCACGAATTCCCCGATGGCTTCTCGGCCCACTGGGTCCGCGTAACCGTGGACACCGACTGCGAAGCCACCGTCTACTTTATGTACAATTAATGCAGGGAATTCTTTAATCCTTGTATTTTTCTGCCCTTTAAGCGAAAATGCCAAAGAACAAAAAAACCATAGGAGTATATAATATGAAGCAAGCAATTCGAAAACTATACATCGCTGTTCTTGTTGTGGCCGGCTTCCTTATAGTTGTGGCTGCAGTAACTCCGATACGGGCACAGGACCTGGCCGAGTTCGAGCAGCAGATGACCGAATTCACACTTCCCAACGGCCTTAAATTCCTCGTCCTTGAGCGCCACGAAGCCCCGGTGGTTTCATTTCACACCTACGCCGACGTCGGTTCGGCTAATGAAGTCCTGGGCATAACGGGCCTGGCGCATCTCTTCGAGCACATGGCATTCAAAGGCACCAAAACGATAGGTACCAATGACTACGAGGCCGAAGCTAAGGTCCTGGTCAGGATTGACGAGCTTTACGATGCGATAAAGGCCGAGCAAAGAAAAGGCGAGAAGGCAGACCAGGCCCGCCTCGAAGAGCTGCAGGCTCAATTCAAAGAGGCCCAGCAGGAGGCCCAGAAGTACCTAGTTCACGACGAGTATGAAGAAGTCTACAAGCTCGCCGGCAGTGCGGGTTTCAATGCCTACACAAGCTGGGACGCGACACAGTACATCCTCAGCCTTCCTTCGAACAAAGTTGAATTGTGGATGCTCATAGAGTCGGACCGGTTCTGCAATCCCGTCATAAGGGAGTTCTACAAGGAAAAGAACGTCGTTATGGAGGAACGCCGCTTAAGTATTGAAACCCGACCTCAGGGACGGCTCATAGAGGAGTTCCTCGCTGTTGCTTACAAGGCACATCCCTATGGTATACACGTCATTGGACACATGAGTGACATACAAACCATAACTCGGCCCGAAGCAGAGGCCTTTTTTAAAAAATACTACGGACCCGGTAATTTGACTATCGCCATAGTCGGTGACGTAAATCCTGAAAAAATCCGGGTGTTAGCCGAGAGATACTTCGCACGCATCCCCGGCGGCCCAAAGCCGGAACCAGTAGAGACCGTCGAGCCCCCGCAAATCGGTGAACGCCGTGTCGCTGTTGAAGACCCCGCCCAGCCGTTTGTACTCATCGGCTACCATAAGCCCGGAATCAATCATCCCGACAACGCCGTCTTCGATGCCATCACCGACATTATCGGCATGGGCCGGACGTCAAGGTTGTATAAGAGCCTGGTAAAGGAAAAGAGAATCTCCGTCGCCGCATCGGGTTTTCAGGGCCTGCCGGGAAATAAATATCCCGGCCTGTTCCTGTTTTATGCAATGCCTGCTAAGGGACACACCAATCAGGAATGCGAGCAGGCCATCTATGAAGAAATCGAGAAACTCAGGGCCGAGTTGGTGACGCCCGAGGAGCTGGAAAAGGCAAAGACACGCGCCCGCGCGGGCCTCATCCGCCAGCTCGACTCCAACTCCGGACTCGCCGAGCAGATAACGTTCTACGAGGTCGTCACCGGCGACTGGCGTAATCTGTTTACCCAGCTTGACCAAATCGAAAAGGTGACAGCCGAGGACATCCGGCGTGTTGCCAAAGAATATTTCACGAAAAAGAATCGCACGGTCGGAGTCATCGAGACAAGTGTAACTGAAAATTGATTCAGGTTCCGTTTTGCCCCAAAAAACAAAATAGGGAGCCCTTTTATAGGAGCGTTAAAATGAGAGGTAGTAGTTTTGCAGGAGTTAGAGTTATTGTCTTTACGGCTGTTCTGTTGTGCTTTGTTGCCGCCGGTTGTACCGAGCAATATAAAGCCCCATCTTACAAAAAACTCAGCTACCCAAGGCTGGGTGATATTGAGATTCCGGATGTTGTGCGCGTTACGCTGGCCAACGGCATGCAGTTGTTCCTCGTCGAAGACCACGAGCTGCCCCTTATTGACATCTCAGCCCGGATTCGCACCGGTTCCATCTATGAGCCGGCCGACAAAATTGGCCTGGCTTCCATCACGGGTATCGTGATGCGGACCGGCGGCACCACAAGCAAAACAGGCGACGAGCTTGACGAACAGCTTGAGCGGATCGCCGCTGCGGTAGAAACCGGTATCGGCCTCAATTCGGGCTCGGCCGCAATGTCCGTCCTCAAAGAGGATATCGACACGGGACTGGCAATACTGGCCGATGTCCTCATGAATCCCGCATTCCGCGAGGACAAAATCATGCTCGCAAAAATCCGCCACCGAAGCTCTATTGCACGTCGGAACGACAACGTCAGCTCCATAGCCATCCGTGAGTACGAAAAGCTTATTTACGGCCCCGAAAGTATCTACGCCCGGCATACCGAATACACTACCATCGCCAACATCAGCCGTGACGACCTTGTCGCCTTCCATAAAAAATTCTTTAAACCCAACAATATCATGCTTGCCGTGACCGGTGATTTCGATACCAGCCGAATGATTAAAAAGATTGAAAAGGCCTTCGAAGGATGGCAAAAGGCGGATGTCCCTCTCTCCCCGACTCCTAACGTCCATTACGAATTCAGGCCCACGGCCAATGTCGTTCGCAAGGAAGACATCAACCAGTCGAATATCTATCTGGGACACATCGGCGGACTCATGAACGACCCGGACTATTTCGCCTTGGTGGTTATGAACAGGATTCTTGGCGGCGGCTTCACCGGCCGACTGTTTAAGAACATACGCTCCAGAGAGGGGCTTGCATATTCGGTATTCGGCTCGTATACCGCCAACTATGACTTTCCCGGCGTCTTTTATGTCGGATGCCAGACGAAATCCGAATCCACCGTCCACGCCATCCGCGCCATGATAGAAGAAGTAAAGAAAATGACCGAGGCTGAAGTCACCGATGAGGAACTGGCCCTGGCCAAGGAAAGCTACCTCAACTCCTTTGTGTTCAACTTCGATTCGAAGGCTGAGATTGTCAGCCGCCTGATGACCTACGCCTACTTCGGGTATCCGGAGGATTTCCTGATGAAAACAAAGGAAAACATCGAAAAGGTCACCAAGGCCGATGTCCTTCGTGTTGCCCGCGAGCATTTGAAGCCGGATGAAATGCAAATCCTCGCTGTCGGCCGACCCCAGGATTTCGACGAGCCGTTGTCGGTCTTTGGCCCCGTACGCGAAATCGATATCACCATCCCCCCGCCTCCGCAGCCACAACAATAACCAATTATCGCTTGTCATTTCTTTGGGAAGTTTGCAGCCGAAGGGGCGTTTTTTTGCCTTTGAAATTGGGTTTGATCCTGCTTCGCCAGAGGCTACGCAAGGATAAATTGGGTTCGTTTGGGTTCGTTTTTCCCATGTTCACCAAGTGTCCTTTTTTCATAATCCCTTGTTAGTAAATTGGTTGCGTTCATTTGACTTTTTCGGAAATTGGCTTTGTTTGTTAAAAAAGGTGAATTTGTAAAGAACTCTTTACAGTTGTAAAGCCTTATAGGCACGAAAAAGTAGCCACAGATTACACAGATTTTCAACGATTTATAGCCACAGAGGGCACAGAGTTTTTGCCAGCCGATGCGGACTTGGCAGCGGCTTTCTCGATACCAGTATCTGCGAAGCCTGCGGCCAGCGTCCACTGGGCCATCTGGGATGGCCCGCATAAGAATATGCAGGCCGGCAAAAAAGGGATTCTTTGTTAACCACGAATAACTCAATAAGCATAAATTACACCCCATTAGATAACGCTTCGCTATCTCACGGGGTAAACGAATTTTCGTAACTATATTCATAATCTTATCTTAGCGAACTTTTTCCTTTTGACGTTGAACTTATTGTGGCGTGTATCATCTCGTATAGCGTATTGCGTATGGCGTATAGCGTATAGAACATACAAGAACCGCCTTTCATAAAAGATTATATTTGACTTGGGCGGCTTGCCCTGATTCGTGCGGGGCTCCGCTAAACTGCCATTTCTATGGCGATTCGTATTATACCAAACTGCCTCTAAATGTTCAATAAAAATCTAACTTTTTTTGCAGAATTTTTCAACATATGTAAGTTGCGGATCATTCTAAGCTTAAGAAGCCTACCCCGACCGTAATGGAGGGGTCGTTTAGCCGTGCCTACAGCGGCGATGTTCCCCGTCATTGTGAGGAGGACGAAGGCCGACGCGGCAATCTCCACCATGAGTAAATCGTCAACATTAAATATTCCAATTATAATGCCAATCTTCTAATCCACTAATTTATCTTGCCCAATTGTAAAATTTTCGATACCGTTAACCAAAGAACTCCTTGTGACCATTGATAATGAAGATCTGTTTTCATTATCAATTACAACGTTAAGTAACACATGGGTAAAGAATTAAGCGGTAAGGGTAAATTTATTTGAAACGGTCAGACGTCAAAGAGCTATATTATATTACGCCAATTGCCAATCTGCTTTCTATTATGCAGCATGGTATCTTATGAACTTTCGAAGAAGTTACTTCACGAATCTCTTGCAATGGAAGAGATCCAGTCAAAAAGGGAAAACAAACAGATTCCCGCTGCACGAAAGCTTCATGAGTATGCTAATCTCTACTTCGATGTCCATAATCCGATGCTAAGCAGGATACGAGACAGAAACAGCCAAATATGTGTCCTTTGTGTTGATCCATCGGTCCTGGATTCGTCTAATGTAATCATTTCCGACCAGAATGCCTCAAGCAATTATGTCCGTTTTTATACGGTGAAAGCTGGTCTGGAGGCTCTGAATAAAGACACAATATTTGCCACTTTCTGGCTTCATCCGGACAATCAATATGAGGAATGGGCACATAAGTCAGCCAAATGTGCGGAAGTTCTTGTTCCGAACAAGGTTGATTCAAGATACATTTTGGGCGCATTTGTCGCAAATAATACGGCCTTGTCTGCATTCAAGAAACTTAATATTCGATTGACCGTAAGTATTAAAAGTGATATATTCTTCTAAGAGGATGCTATGAAAATTCTTATCGGCGACATTTTGAAATCTAAGGCACAAACCTTCGTCAACACAGTCAATTGTGTCGGTATTATGGGCAAAGGAATAGCTCTGGAGTTTAAGAAGCGTTTTCCAAAGATGTTCAAAGATTATTTTGAGCAATGCAAACGTAATGAGATACATGCAGGTCAACCTTATATATATAAAAGTTTAATAGGTCCACAGATTGTGAATTTTCCGACCAAAGAGCACTGGAAATCTGTCTCGAAAGAGAAAGATATTGAGAGTGGCTTGGATTATCTTTTAGCGCATTATAAGGAATGGGGTGTTACCTCGATAGCGATTCCCCCACTCGGTTGTGGAAACGGTCAATTGGAATGGAAAGTCGTTGGTCCTCTGATTTATAGTCGAACCAAACAAATGGATATTCCTGTTGAAATCTATGCACCTTATGGCACGAGTCCTGCAGAACTTACGGAGTCATTTCTGGAAAACGCCGGCAAATTTGTGAAAGCCGATAATGGCATGTCAAGAAATGGACTTATTCCATTTAATCCTGCGTGGGTGGGTCTTGTCGAGATTTTACATCGGATTAAAGAACAACCATACCATTGGCCTGTCGGGAGGACAATTTTTCAAAAGATTGCCTATGTGGCCACTCAACAAGGTTTGCCCACAGGATTTCGGTATCAGAAATCAAGTTACGGCCCCTTTTCCAAAGAACTTAAGCTCGCCGAATCAAGGCTGATCAACAACAACCTATTACAGGAAGAACGTCTGGGTAGAATGTTTGAAGTTAAAGTTGGCCCTGCTTTTGAAAAGGCTCGGAGACGCTGCAAGGATTTACTGGATGAATACTCTTCTGTAATAGACAAAACCGCAGATTTGTTCATACGCGTCGATACCAAACAAGCAGAAACAATCGCCACTGTGATATTTACCACCGCTGAACTCAAAAGAAGCAAAAAAGGTTCGGTATCAGAAGTCGATGTTCTTAATGCTGTAATGCAGTGGAAACAGCGTAGGAAACCAAAATTAGACCAAGCGACGGTCGCCTCAACTATACGGAATCTTGGGATGCTGCAATGGCTTGATGTTATACCTGATGATGCGCTGCCTGTATCTGAAGAAGATGAAATATACGTTTGAAAGTATGGTATACCCCAATAAATGCAGCTTCAAATCCGGAAACAGTCAGCCATTTTTGTGCCCTACATACCATTATAAAACCATAAAGCCGCAATTCCCAATTTACCCCCTGAGACACCGTTTCACTATCTCACTGGTAAAAAAGTGCAGTACAAAATCCCTTCAAATCTCTAATTCGCTAATTCCCTCTTATGCTCTTTTTGCGAGATACGAGCGACAGGCAACGAGCGACGAATTTGCCCCTAAAATCACATATTACGGAGAAGCAGCTTGATATATTTGTAAAAGATGCTACAATCCCCGGTTCGCGATTTATATATTA
>CAYVIT010000084.1:0-13897 GCA_964451425.1 uncultured Pirellulales bacterium | reverse complement strand
TTTATCGGATACCCTCTAATTCGCAATGGTACAGTTTTCGGGGGTCAGGCCATCGCTCCTCGCAATGACATTTTCTTTTAGATTCCCGCCCCCCAGCACAGGACTGGGGTCTAAATATATAAAGAAAAAGGAATATCCAATATCGAACAAGGAATTTCGAATACGGACCAATTTCATCTATTTTCTTGACCGGATATTTTGTTTTTACTATGATGGCGGCCTAAAACCGGACAATAGGATTTTAGGAGACACAAAGGAATGAAAATCAGCAAACGTTCGCAGGAGGTGCCGCCTTCGGCGACGATAGCCGTGACGACGCGGGCACTGGAATTGAAGGCACAGGGCGTGGATGTGGTCGGTTTCGGTGCCGGGGCGCCGGATTTTGACACGCCGAACTATATCAAAGAGGCCGCCATAGAAGCGCTGAAAGCAGGACAGACAAAATACACAGCGGCCGCGGGTATCATCGAACTGAGGAAAGCCATTGCCGACAAGCTGGAAAAGGAAAACGGCCTCAAGTATGCTCCCGAGCAGATTATTGTCAACATCGGGGGTAAACATTCCGTCTACGAGGCGATGCAGGCCGTGCTCGACCCCGGCGATGAAGTGATTTTGCCGACGCCTTACTGGGTGACGTATCCCGAAACGATAAAACTTGCCGGTGGTGTTTCCAAGGTTGTCCAGACGGAGAGAGAGAATGGCTATAAAATCACGCCGGCCCAGCTTAAAGAGGCCCTCACGGAAAAGACCGCGATGCTGCTGATAAACTCGCCCAATAATCCTGGCGGCTTCACGTATACGCCGGAAGAACTGAAAGCAATTGCCCGTGTACTCGAAGGCACGAACGTGTACGTGATGTCAGACGAGATTTATGAAAAACTCATCTACGGCGACACCAAATTTGTGAGCTTTGCCTCACTCAGCAAAGACGCCTATAATAGGACGCTGACGCTCAATGGATTCAGCAAGACCTTTTCCATGACGGGCTGGCGCCTCGGTTACACGGCGGGGCCGCTCGATGTGATAAAGGCGATGAGCCGGCTGCAATCCCACATGACTTCGAATGCTGTAACCTTTTGTCAATATGCGGCGATTGCCGCCCTGGGCCCGCCCGCCGACGAAGCCATCGAAAAGATGAGGGCCGAATTCGAGCGGCGAGGCAAATATATGACACAACGACTCAACAGTATCAAGGGAGTTGACTGCACCGAAGCGACTGGTGCTTTTTACTGTTTTCCTGATGTTTCAGGCCATTATGGCCGAACTATTAATAATTTGACCATTAACGGCAGTATGGACTTTGCAAAGGCCCTGTTAGAGCAGGCGAATGTCGCCCTTGTTCCTGGACTGCCGTTCGGCTGCGATAATAATGTCCGCTTAAGTTTTGCCTGCTCGCTCGAACAAATTACAAAGGGTCTGGACAGAATCGAAAAATGGCTAAATCAATAAAACGAGTTAGAAATTCCAAAGATGCTAAAGAGGGTGAACAGAAAACAGAGATTTCTAACGAAGTAAAAACAGAAAGACGTTCTGCTTTGTCCGGCTGGCCGATGATTTTGGGCTGGCTGGCCATGCTCATCTTTGCATTCCACGCAAGCACACATATGGTCGGTGCCGGCGATACCTGGGTCGCAATGGCCTGTGGGAGACACTTTATAAACCACGGTGTAGACACGGTTGAACCATTCAGCGCAAACTCACACAGGCCCGGCCCCACAGCGGCTGAAATCGCAAAGTGGCCCGGATGGGCAAAGTGGATTGCCGGCAAAGTAAGCCCAGAGACCCTCAAATACTGGCATCCTACCGGATGGGTCAACCAGAACTGGCTCACACACGTTATCTTCTACTGGCTGACCCATGAATCGCCCATCGCAGATTCCGATGCTTTCCCGCCCTCATTTAATCAGCTTGTTTATTGGAAGATTGCAATTTATATCATTGCGGTCATTTGTGTTTATTACACCGGCAGAATCCTGGGTGCCAATCCCGCTCTTTCAGCCGTCTTCGCATGCTTTGCAATGTTTGTTGGCCGTTCATACTTTGACGTTAGACCCGCCGGCTTCTCCAATATGCT
Organism: uncultured Pirellulales bacterium; assembly: GCA_964451425.1. Taxonomy (GTDB): domain Bacteria; phylum Planctomycetota; class Phycisphaerae; order Sedimentisphaerales; family Anaerobacaceae; genus CS2-K091. The sequence goes on along the minus strand of CAYVIT010000084.1, from coordinate 11,823 downwards.
GGTGGCGGCCTATTTGCTTATCCTTGTTCTTGTAACGTACCGAAACATATTATATATCTGGCTCATCGTACCGGTCGTGACTTTCTGGTGTAACGTCCACGGTGGGTACATCTACGCGTTCATAATGCTTGTACCGTTTGTAGGTCTACATCTGCTGATCAACCTGCCTAAGAAATGGAGCGTGATTCTATACAATGTCACTGCTTGGCCATTCTTCTTTTTTGTCATATCTCGAATTGATTTTAGGAAAATCCCGGAAAATGAGCTTGGTTCATTGCAGTTTAGGATTTTCTTACTATTAGTCTCACTGATAATCTTAGATATTGTATTCATCTTTTTCAAAAATCGACTTGTCTCTATTAAGTGGAAAGGCTTTTACCATACTATCGCCGCCGGCTTTGTTGCTTTTATTGCAACAATCATTTTTAATCCGTTTCATTTGACCAATCTGACCCATACCTTCGTCATCAGCTTCAGCAAACACGCCGAGATGTGGCGAACTGTCAACGAATGGCACCCCGCTTTTGAATGGTCCAATCCCGTAGGAACAAGTTTTCCTTTTTTGGTACTCTTCGTTCTAAGCATTGGCTTGACGTTACTGTGGCTGCTATCACGCCTTTTGATACCGAGATTCCTGAAAGCGCCAAAAGATGAAATGGAATCACAGAAAAAGCTCTTCATAAACCTCTCAGGAATTCTTGGCTGTGCAGCGGCCGTACTGATTTGTTGGGTCACTTTGATTAGTTTCTCGCTTCTCAAACTGTCCACGGTCGATTTTATCATCTGTGCCGCCTTTGTCGGTATACTCCTTCTGAGTATCTACAAGAATGTCCACTTCATTTCTCTGATAATTCCGTTAACGCTCCTGGCCTTATGGGCCGCCAAAACACTGCCCGGATATAACGGCAGATACATATATCCCTTTATACTCTTACCGGCGTATCTAACATTGAGTCTTGTTGCGTCGTTGGTATCAAAAAACGTCAAAATCAAGCTAATGAACATCATCTTTGTGGTAACAGCAGCGATTGTTACTCTGATTTTGATGGCAGTCCTGGTTAATCCCTTCAAATTTAAGGAACCTGTTTGGCACGTAACACAATTTTTACACCTGAATCGATTAATTCGTCCGATTTATGAACGTAACGTCGACCTAAGATATACGAATTTATTTAAGACGCTCTATATTCTAAATATTGCCTCGATTATTACCTGGTTCATGTTCCCTTATCTGCGAACTGTTTTTGCCAAGGCAGCGGAAAAGACCGGTCAAGAGTTACCTGTGGATGCATACGAGCCGCCTAAAATCGATTTGGCCTTCATAGCCATTGCTGCCCTCACCACATATATGGCCATTCAGTCCCGAAGATTCATACCGATTGCAGCTATTGCAGCATGCCCGGTTGTGGCGTTGTTCATCGACCAAATAATTCACGCCGTCTCGGCTGCACGAAACTTCCACAATCAAAATCGTCTGGCCGTCTCACGGATGACCAGGGCACTGCAATTGTGTCTCATCGTTGCCGGCGCAGCGGCTGTCTTAATCTCCGGATTGGGATGGGGACTGAAATTTAAGTGTGTTTATCTGGATGCCTGGCCAACCGACACAAAGTTGAATTCCGTTTTTATGCGAATGACAGCTTCGGATGCCAAGCCTTTCTATGCGTGTATGTTTATTAGAGACAACAAGTTGGAGGGTAACATTTTTAACTACTGGACCGAAGGAGGATTCATCGCATACGGCCAGAATCCCGACCCTAACACCGGCCGAACACCCCTGAGATTGTTTATGGATGGAAGAGCGCAGGCCGCCTATGAGCCCGCAGCTTACAGGCTCTGGTCTGATATTATGTCCGGAGGACCCATCGTATATGAGGCAAAAGCATGGGGACGAAAATTGACTACTGAAAATTATATAGGTATCGGCAAGTGGATAGAGAAAAGGTTAAGGGAATACAAAGTATGGATTGTCTTAATGCCGACGGGCCAGTATGAAACGCCTTTTGTAAAGGGCCTTGAACACAATTCTAATTGGCCTCTTGTCTTCTTTAGTGATAAGCAAAAAATGTTCGTTGATATAAAAACACCACAGGGTATGAAACTTTTTGAGGGTATATTTAATGGGAAAACAATTTATCCCAATAAATTCACTTCAAATCTTATAAAAGCCAAGCTTTGGTTTTCTTCGCCGGTACAAGGTGCAAAAAAACAGGCACTTGAATTTGCCAAAGAGGCTTTCCATGAAGGTCAGTCGCAGATGCCTATGCGAGAAGTAATGTATGCCGCCAGGTTCCCTGAAGTGAAAGCAGACGCTGAACGATTTTGCAAAGAGTATTTCGACCAGTTCGATAAAAACAAAAAGGACTGGGCCAAAGAGGATGGTTACCACCACAGAATCGCAGCAGTATTAAATATATGTAGTTATTTCAGGGAGCTCGCCAGAAGGCAAAATAACACCAAACTTATGCAGTTTTATGACGACAAAATGCAGGAATTCAACGATGAGCGAGGAAAGTTGCTTGAAACAAAAAGGTGGTAATCGGCCGCCGGCGAGCAACGAACAACCGGCGATAAAATCCATCAGTGTTTTTTTCCCCTGTTATAACGAACAGGAAAATGTTGCCCGCACAACTCAGAACGCCATTGAGGTCCTGGAAAACATAAACGCCGACTTCGAGATAATTATCGTTGACGATGGAAGCGGTGATGCCACCGCTGAAATTTCTGAAGAAATCGCCGGAAGAAACAGCAAAGTAAAAGTCGTTCACCATCACACTAATCTCGGTTATGGAGCCGCTTTGAGGTCCGGCTTTAAAGCTGCGACAAAAGAGCTTGTCTTTTATACGGATGGCGACGGCCAGTTTGATATCAGTGAATTGCCGCCGCTGCTGCCGTTAATGGCCGAATTTGATATTGTTAGCTGCTACCGGCTGAACCGGCAGGACTCTCTTATACGAAGACTAAACGGATGGGCATGGACAAAACTGGTTTGCCTGTTATTCGGTATGAAAGCACGCGACATCGATTGTGCCTTCAAATTATACAAAACGGAAATCTTCGACAATATTGAATTGTCGAGTTCCGGCGCGCTCATCGACGCTGAAATCCTGGCCAGGGCTGTCCGAAAGGGCTATACTGTTACTCAGAAAGGCGTCCATCATTACCCAAGAACGGCAGGCGCACAAACCGGTGCGAACCTGAAGGTTATTTTGCGTGCCTTTAAGGAACTGTTTAAATTATACCGTGAAATCCGCCGCACATAACTTGTTATTGGGCAGCCGGGTTTAGTTGAGGATTGTTTTAATGTCGCCGGTATGGCGATTATATATATTTAATAACCAGTAACCAATAATCAGTAACCAATAACCGATGGCTGATGAAAAAAAGTTTAATCTGTTCATCTATGGCTCGCTTCGTGACCGTAGAATTTTTCAGTCGGTCAGCGGCCTGAGTTTTACCAGAAAGTCCTCCAAAGTCGATGAAAAGGCCCTTTTGGCAGAACCCGCTTTGCTCCCCAATCATCGAAAACTCAGCCCGGACAACGTCTACTTCTACGCCGTCGAAGAGCCCTCTTCAAAAATTGAGGGTTATATAATTTACGATGTACCTTCATCGGCAATGGATGAAATCGACAGGTACGAGGGAAGACGCTACGACAGGGAAACTGTACGCGTTAACACAGCAAACGGCCCCGTAGAAGCCCAGGCATATCTTGTGTCCCATGAGTCGATGAGAGAACACTTCGGCGACAGGTTCCACGTCAATCTCATACACGAGCTGTGGCTGAGAAAAAGAATTGAAAAATTTATCAAAAAACACACACGACCCGGTGAAAAAACCGTCGATGCAGAGTTGGAACGACGTGCTGAGAGAGAGCTGATTGCGACAACTGAGCGGGACCTCGTTATGAGCCATTATCACACTGACGCCGTCAGCGACTATTATCTTGAGCACGAACTTGACCGCCCGCGTCCGAGCATAAAAAAGTTATACGACGACCCGGAAGTAAAGCCTATCATCAAGAATTATTTGACTATGGTCCTAAAGCAGGTCCTGCTCAATGAGCTTGACGAAAGAATTCAGCAGCGTTACCGCTTTGAGCTCGAGCATATACGCACTTCAGAGAGATATTTCAAGCGTTCCGTCAGCCTTCTCGCCGCCTTACAAATGATAAACACAAACAAAAGGACGGTTGAATTGATTGTTGACAAATGTCTTCAAACAATGCCGTATGAAAAAAACGACCTCATTGATTACGTTAAATATGCTGTACAGGCCGCAAAGAGTATGTTTCATTCTCGTATTGCAAAGGCACACCTGGAGCACATCCATTCCGGTTTACATCCCGGTATCGTGCCCCTTGGCATCGAGATTGAGTTGAGTAACCTTGGTTCCGCAGCCGTTGAACCACAGAGAAGCATACAAAAAAGAGTTGATTCGGTATATAACGGCTTTAAGTATTTCTATGATTTTCACCTTGATGTATTGTCATGGAAACTTGGCGGCTACATCGATGACCACTCCGGCTCAACCGACCGCGCAGGACGCTGTGGTTTTCTCGAGCTTGCACCGGGAAGGCTGAACATCGCCGGTGAGCTGTCCCGGCCGGCAACCGCAGACCCCTGGCTTCTTAATCAATTGATACAGGAGATAGTTGCTTTTTATGACGTCCGGCCACACAGTTTGCATATTTCGTTTCAACTTCGAAGAAACCAGGTCGGCAGTCAAAGAGTTCTGCCTTTAGGCTTTGTCAAGTGCCTGCTTGTTCTCGGCGGAGGCCCCGAAATAAAAGATACCGGAAAACTCTGGGTTTCAAGAATGGGCTATGATGAGATAACACAATACGGCTACGGCGAAGAGCTCTCCTTCGCAAGGACCAGCAAAAGAAAATGGTATCTCGGTGGAGACGATATTGCAGACAAGCCGCCAAAACAGGCAACCACATATGTCCAGCAGTATAAATTTATTCGGCTGGAGAAAAAAGCCAATTATGAACCGTTAATACTGTGTCTGAAGGGACTCCAGTTGGCATATAACCCGGGCGATTATTTAAGTGCTGAGCAGTTAAAAAGCAGCGCAAGACTGCGCCGTGAGTATGAGGAATTGAAACAATGGGCCGCAGATTCCACTCCAATCGGTCATCAAACCATAAAAAAATTCCTGGATACCGTTCGTGATGGATTGATGAACGAAGCGCACCATCGACCTATTCACAAATTACATTATATCGATTGGGCTTTAAGCGCTGTTGATGTGCAGTTACATATGTTTAACGAGCAGCTCAAAAGAACAATCAACACTTAGCCGGGGCTTTTTTTCATCGGCCGTTAACATTCAATTTATATACTTTTCTTCTCTTGAGCTTTCTTATCACGAATTTCGTCACGTCGTTGTGGTCAAATGCCAAATCTGTCGGCATTTTTTCTATATCGAACCATTGCGCCTGCGCCGCGTCGTCGCCGGCCTCTACTTTAGGCTTGTCTTCACCGACAATTCCCATATATGTCACTGTAATTACTCGTCCTCTTGGGTCTCTGCCGCACCTGCCGAAAGTATGGACCTGTTCCAGGCGAACTCCGGTAAGGGCGGTCTCCTCCGCCAGCTCTCTGGCCACGGCGTTATCCATCTCCTCATCGATATTTACAAATCCGCCGGGCAGGCACCACTTGCCTTTGAACGGCTCGTTTCGACGATTGACCAAAAGCAGCTTTGCCTTGCCTGCGAAAAAACCAAATACAGCAGCATCAGCCGCTACCATCGGCCTCGGCCATTCATAAACATATTCCCCTCTTTTAGTCATACTGGTTATACACCTCAAAGTCGAATATCAAAGTAACCGATAAAAATACGAAAAGAAAAAACTTGAAAGTCCTCACATTCTAATATCTAATCTCCGGCTTTGCATTTTAATTTTGGATTTTCTTATGTCAATTGCTAAAAATCTCTATTTGGCTTACAATAGCTCAACTATGATGTCTTTAAGGAAAACTTCCGATAAAAACACCAAAATCGTATGCCTAAGACTCGCAAATGGTTGGGACGGAAAGGTTGCGCTATACAGAGCGTGCGGAGATAGCTTTTCGCAAAACGGCTGGGCCCAATGCCTGTCGAGCCCTGAGTCACTTTTCGATGATGTTGAAAAAATACTTAAAATTGGGGGCCAAAACTGTGTCGCTGTTAAAAATCTTAAAATTAAAAATAACAGCATAAAAGCAGTTATCAAAAGACATTACACAGGGGCGGGCTTTCGCCGGTTCTTTCGTTCACTTAGGAAGGGAAGGGCTCTGAGAAACTTCAAAACGGCTCTCGATTTAATAAGTTCCGGTTTTCCTGTTGCAACTCCTTTTGCAGCCCTCCAGCAGAAACGCGGACTCCTGACAAAACAAAGTATTTACATTTCTGAGTATCTTTCAGACAGCTCAGACCTGCATTACTTTGCCTCGAAAAGGCTGGCCTCTACGAAACCGGCAGACCGGCTGCTGATAAAGAAACAGTTATCTCACCAAATCGCCGCTATTCTGGCCTCGCTGCAAAAAAATGGCTTGTGGCACAGGGATTCAAAAGCGAGCAATTTTATTGTTTATAAGAACGCTCAGGATAAACACAGAATCTTGCTCGTGGATATGGACGGCATAAAACGCTATGTGCTGCGGCGAAGAAACCGGCAATTTCGCTGCCTATGGCACCTTGCCGCCTCGCTTATATCCGTACACGATATTAACTTAACAGATTACTGGCGGACCTTTACTATCTATTGTGACCTTACAGGCATTGAGCATTCTCAGCGCCGGCCCCTTTTCCGGCTGCTTGCAAAACGCGCTCTGGCTAAACGTATGAGAAATATGGCTGCGGATGTCACAAGTAAATAAGTGAGTATGCCGGAAAGTTTAAAGAACATCTTGATAATAAAGCCCAGCTCACTCGGTGACATAGTCCTCGCTCTGCCTGCACTAACGGCTTTGCGAAAAAGTTACCCCGATGCCAAAATTAGCTGGCTCATTCGCCCCGAGTTTTCCGAGCTGCTCGAAAACCATCCTCATCTCAACGATGTAATTATCTTTGACAGGAAACTACTCGGCAAGGCGTGGTTCCATCCGCACGCATTTACTTCTCTTCTGTCTCTTATTCGCCGGCTTCGGCGCAGTAAATTCGACGCCGTTGTAGACCTGCAGGGCCTTTTTAGAACCGCTTCATTGGCCTGGCTCTCAGGTTGTAAAAAGCGCTTCGGAATGGCAAACACCAAGGAGCTTGCTCACTTCTTTTACACGCATAAATTCGGCCAGGACCGGAATTGTATTCACCTCGTTGATTATTACTTAAAGATAGTACAGACAATTACGGCTTCCGAGACGCAGGCCCAGTTTATGTTCCCGCAAGCTCCTGACGCTGCCGATTCTGTTAGCAGCTTATTAGCTGACAACGATATAAAACCGGACAATTACGCCGTCTTCATACCCGGCTCTGCCCATAGAGATAAATGTTGGCCCATACAGCGATTTGCTGTTTTGGCTGATAAAATTTCGTCACAGTTTCACCTCTCAATTGTGGCTGCCGGTACCGATTTTGAAAGTGATACCATTGAGAATTTGAAAGACCTGGCCAATGTCCAGATAACGAACTTGGCCGGCCGGACTTCCCTGAGCGAGCTTATCGCTTTGTTAAAAGCTGCAAGACTTGTGATAAGCAATGATACCGGCCCGGGTCATATCGCCGCTGCTTTGGCAGTGCCCCTGGTTATGATATTCGGCCGCTCGAATCCTGCCAGGGTAGCCCCGTATGCAAGGCCGCAATGTGTCGCAGCCATTGAACCGGACAAAAGAGGTCTTCAACCCGACAGCCCGGACCCGAAGCACAATATTAATAACATAACGGTTCCCCAGGTCTATCAAAAGGTATGTGAGCAAATGAGTTCGTAATGCTTTGTTGCGGCTCATTTGATGGTTGTTATCGCACGCAAATCTTTTTCGACATAATCTTGAGCCGAACCTATCCACCGTCATTCCGAGCGCAGCCGAGGAACCTATTAAAATTTCATTGCAAGGTGCGAAGCGACGCAGCAATCTGGTTTTGTATTTTGTGTTTCGGTCATTTGGATTTGTTTAGAATTTGGAGCTTAGCATTTAGGGTTTATGCGAGATACGTTTCACGCTTAACGAGATACTAATTTTGCCACTGTTTCCACACATCGCTTGCACAAATCGGGATACTTACTGTTGTCCCCGACGCTCGGCCAAAGGTTCCAGCAACGCTTGCATTTTTGGTAGCTGCTCTTCTGCGCTGCAAAGGTCGTTTTGTCCGCTCCTTTTTGCACTGTTACCTCGCTGACGATGCACAGTGCTGCAAATTGCTCAAGCCCGAACTGATTTAGAATCCCGACCAATTCCTCATCGCCGCAGTAAACCGCCACGCTTGCTTCCTGATTGCTTGCTATCTTTTTATCTTGTCTCAACTCCTCAAGGACCCGCAATACCTCGTCGCGCAGCCCCATCAGCTTTTGCCACCGGGATTCATCAGCGTGCCAGTCGATGGATTCGTCGACCTTCGGCATCTGGGCCAGGTGCACACTCTCAACTTTCGTCCCTCGTCCTTCGTCCCCCACATCACGCTTCACGCTTGACGACTTCATTGCCGCCCACGCCTCTTCCGTCGTGTGCACCAGGATTGGCGCCAGCATTCGGACAAGGCTGTCCGCTATATTGTGCATCGCCGTCTGTGCGCTTCGCCGCGAATGGCTGTCTGCCCCATCGCAGTAGAGTCTGTCCTTGAGCACATCCATATAAATACTGCTCATCTCGACCGTGCAGAAGTTATAAAGCAGTGAAAAAACTCTATGAAAGACAAAGTTCTCGTAGGCTTCCGTCACGTTTGTAATCAGCTTTTGCAATTGCTGCAGCGCCCACTTGTCAATATCGAACATATTATCGTAGGCTATCGCTTTTTTATTTGGGTCAAAGTCATCCGTATTGCCGAGCAGGTATCGCAGGGTATTCCGGATTTTCCTGTACGCATCCTGCGTCCGTCCAATCAGCTCATCGGTGCACCGTATATCTTCCTGATAATTCACGCTCGCCGCCCACAGCCGAAGAATATCCGCCCCGTATTTTTTCACCTCATCCTGCGCGATAACGTAGTTGCCCAGCGACTTCGACTGCTTCATCCCATTCTCGTCGACCGTAAAGCCATGCGTCAAGACACTCTTGAACGGCTCTTTCCCGGTCGCTCCAAGCGCAGGCAGAAGTGACAACTGGAACCATCCCCGATGCTGGTCGGAGCCTTCGAGGTACAAATCGACCGGCACGGGCCAGCCTGCCCCTTTGGCACACACGCTGTACCAACTGCACCCCGACTCGAACCAGACATCAAAGATGTTCTCTTCCTTCTTCAGGTCATCGAATGAAAATCCTTCGGGCATTTCAAAGTCATCGCCCAGAATCTGTTTGGGCGAGTCCGTAAACCATCTGTCCGAACCGTGTTTACTGATATGCTTGGCTACCGCCAATACCGACTCTTTCGTCAACAAACTATGCCCGTCGGAATTGACGAACACAGGTATTGGCAGGCCCCAGCTTCTCTGCCTGCTGATACACCAGTCAGGCCGAGTCTCGAGCATCCCCTCGATGCGTTTCTGTCCCCACGCCGGAATCCATCGCACTCTTGAAACGCTCTCCAGTGCAAGGTCTCGTAAGCTCTTATCGAGGCCGGGCAGCTCCTTATCGACGCTGATGAACCATTGCTCCGTTGCCCTGAAAATTACCGGCCCCTTGCTGCGCCAGCAGTGAGGATAGCTGTGCAAAATCTCACCCTCGGCAAAAAGCAGTCCCACCTCCTGCAAATGGTTGTTGATGGTTCTGTCAATCTCCAGCACCTTTCGTCCCCTCAGCCAGTCCGGCACCGTATCATCATACCGCCCGTCATCCAGGACCGGCGAATAAACTGCAAGCCCGTACTTTTGGCCGGATACAAAGTCCTCCAGCCCATGCCCAGGCGCCGTATGCACAAGGCCGGTGCCATCGGACGTCGTAACGTACTCAGCCGGAATCACCATATAGGCGTCTTTGTCCGTCGGATTCTTTTCCACGAACGGATGCAGGTACCGCAGCCCTTCGAGATCTCTTCCCTTGACCTTATCTTTGCTAACGCGATACTGCCTCTTCTTCAGGTTGCCTGCTTCAACAACCGCCTCGATACGGTCGACCGTTACTATTGAGACAAACTTGTCCCCGTTCTTTTCATAACGTATCGCTGTATATTCCAGGTAGGGATGCACTGCTATCGCCAGATTCGCCGTCAACGTCCAAGGGGTGGTCGTCCATATCATAAAGCAGACTTTGGCGTCCTCTGTTTCTTTTTCCTCGACCAATCCAAGCTCAATTAGGCGGCCAATGCTTTCTTCGGTGACCGGGAAATTCACAAAAATACTCGGCGACGAAATGTCCTTGTATTCGAGTTCGGCCTCTGCCAGGGCCGTCTCGCATCCAATCGACCAGTGAATCGGTTTCAACTGCTTATAGACCAATCCCTTATCGACCAGCTCCGCAAACACCTCCAAAATCCCCGCTTCGTATTGCGGCTTGAACGTGAGGTACGGATTATCAAAGTCGCCGAATATCCCCAACTCCTGAAACTGCCTGCTTTGTATCCTGACGTATTTGCTCGCATATTTCTTACACGCCTTGCGGATATCGGGCTTGCTCATCCGGCGTACTTGGTCGCTGAGCTCGGCTACGACCTTTGCTTCGATAGGCAGGCCGTGGCAGTCCCAGCCCGGCACATACGGCGCATTAAAGCCCGCCATCGTCTTGTACTTGACAACGAAATCCTTGAGTACCTTATTGATAACGTGCCCCATGTGGATATCGCCATTCGCGTAGGGCGGACCATCGTGCAGGATGTACAGGGGCGCTTTACGCCGGGCCTTTTGTACCTGGGCGTAGATGTTCTTCTTCGCCCATTCCTTGCGCAATTGCGGCTCTCGCTGCACGAGATTGGCCTTCATCGAAAAGCTCGTCTTCGGCAGATTCAATGTGTCACGGTAACCTTTTGCCTTTTCTTTTTGTTCTGACATTCCCAAATTCCCAAAACACTTGATTATAAACCAGACATAGTACGCATTCAATCAGACAAAGTCAACTTATCACAAACCAATAAAAAAAGCCTTCCAAAGTTTACTGCTCCGGAAGGCTAAATATATAATGAATAAAGCTCTCTCAGGGCAGCTTCATTTTATCCCCTATAATAATGATAATCGCGATGTTCATAATATTATTCATAACAATCCAACTCTTTCTATCGGGCCTCTTGGCCCGGCTTCCAATTTCGTGTTACTTACCATACTACTCGGCTGATGTCAAGGGAAGGTTTAAAAAAATGACTAAGCCGACGTTGTATTCACGCGGACTTGCGTTTTTCGTCTTTTTGCTCGGCTTCGCAGGGCCCGCCCGGTTTCTTTTTCCTGAACTTTTTAATAAAATTTTCAAATCGCTCTTTGTTTTTGCCCTTTAGAAAGCGAGCCAATTTCCCGTCCAGCAGAAATCCCAAACCCAGGATTTCCAGGCCGATGAGTATAAGCCATGAGCCGGGAGTAAACGGAGTTATCAAGGCCAGAAAGCCCAGAATAATACAAATAATGCCAATAGATTTTTTTATAATTTTCTTCATTCGGCTTACAAAAGAAACCTGAATTTTCAAACCTCATACTAACTTAATTTCCCGCTTAAAGCCATCACTTTAACGAAAAGATGCCAAAATCAGGGAATAAGGGCGGCGTGGTATTTAGAGCCTATCCAAATAACCCGCTCTATTGCGGCCGGCTGCAAAGCCCGA
>CAYVIT010000083.1:0-14259 GCA_964451425.1 uncultured Pirellulales bacterium | reverse complement strand
TCTTCACTGGCAATACCGCTGTTAATTATGGCGGCGGAATATTAAACTGGAATTATTCGGATGCAAATGTAACCAACTGCATATTCAGCGGGAACTCAGCCGGTTACGGTGGTGGGATAGAAAACTGGCAATCTTACCCGACAGTAACCAACTGCACGTTCAGCGGAAATTCTGCTTTATCTGAAGGCGCCAGCTATGGTAAAGGGGGTGGGATGCACAATGGGGAAAATTCTGTTCCGAATGTAACTAATTGCACCTTCAGCAATAATTCAGCTTACCAAGGTGGAGGAGTATATAACTACTATTCCGACCCGAACATAATTAACTGTATTTTCAGCGGAAACTTCGCTAACGCTGACGGTGGAGGGATATATAATTACGATGATTCCTATCCGAAAATAGCCAATTGCATTTTCACCGGCAATAAAGCGAATAATGATAAAGGAGGCGGTATATATAACAGCTATTCCGAGCCGAACATAACTAACTGCATCTTCACCGGTAATAACGCTGAGCATTATGGCGGTGGGATTTACAGCATAAATTCTACACTGAAAGTTTCTAATAGTGTTTTCGCTGGTAATATTGCCAACTACTATGGCGGCGGTATTTACAAATATCATTGCCCAACTGCCGTAGTGACCAACTGCACTTTTAGTGGGAACCGGGCAGGCTCTGGCGGCGGGATATACAACTGGTACTCTTCGGAAGCAACTTTATCTAACTGCATCTTCTGGGACAATGAAGCAAATGTTGGCAACGAGATATATAACATTTCTGACCTAAGTGTAACCTATTGTGATGTAAAGGGAGGCTGGACAGGTACGGGAAATATCGAAGAAGACCCCCTGTTTCTTTGAGGTAGATTCACCGACCGGCTCGTGGACTGAAAATGCCACATACGACAGCTCAACATTTCAAAGCACGCTGACCGATTCTTATGCGAACTGGGCCGTTAACGAGCTGGCGGGCAGATTTGTTAATCCCAACACATCCGACACATCGCAGAATCTTCAGTTCTTTATAGTCTCCAACGGCGTCAACACGATTAAGGTATGGAGCGATGTAAACTCCATCGTAACCAGTGGTGATGAATACCAAATTTATGATTATCACCTGAAATTAGACTCAGCCTGTATCGACGCAGGCTACCCGGAGGGTGATTACGCCGGACAGACGGACATCGACGGCGAGCCAAGAGTATTTGATGGAGATTATAATGATACCGATATCGTCGATATAGGTGCCGACGAGTATTACTGGAGCCCCGCTGATTTTAATAGTGACGGACTTGTAAACTTCTTCGATTACGCCCTCATTGCCGGTGCCTGGCTTACCGTCCCCACAAACCAGTATTACAGTGATATTTACGACCTCGTTGACAACAACTGCATCGATTACAACGACCTTTCGCGCTTCTGTGAAGACTGGCTCTGGCAGACGGCCTGGTCAAAAACTTTTCCTTTTGCTTACGGCCAAACTATGGGACGAAGTATGGGTATGAGCGAGAGCTTCTTTGTTACGGAAGGGCTTTATCCTTCGGTGCTGACCAAAGAAGCGCAGCCGGTGGTTATAGAAGTTGATATTGAAGTGATGGTAAAGTGGCTTTTCGAGCTTTGGCTCACGGATGACGAAGTAAGAAAGGTGATAAGCGAGGACGAGTGGCTAAAATTCATTGAGAGTGTAGTAAACAGCAAGTAAATGAATTATTTTGTGTGGGTGAGTGTAAACTCAGCCGACAGCCGTTTGCCGTTGGGACATATACATGTGGCCTGCAATATGCAGTTTTGGTTTGTCTGGGACTCGATAGGCAAGCTGAATTCGTAGGCCCTCAGAAAATCCCGCCAGTGGTTGTCATTTTCAGCAACATCTATCAGATCGAAATCAGGCCATAGAATAATTCTTTTGCCCTTCGGCTCAGCCGAGCGAGGAACTCTCTCGTACAACTCAAAACGAAATATCCCCGGTGACTTCATCTGATAACCAAATGAGTCCAACAAACTCACATAGACCTTTACCTTTGACTCTTCTCCCGCGTCGCTGTCGCCAGTATATTCAGTTAACGGCACAATATCGATTTTCACCGGAGTATAACCGGCATAGGCAAAAACCTCATTACAATCGCTAACGGCTTTAGGCGATGTTTCAATCCGCTTTGGTCCGACCCGTGGCGTTTCACAGCCGGTCTGAACTATGAGTATCGCCAAGAAGAATATATAAACTATTAAGCTGGTCTTTTTCATACACTACAAGTCCTCATCGAGTATATGACCGAAGCGGTATTTTTTTGCTCGTAAATAATCGATATTATGCTTAGTCGGCTTAGCCCTTAACGGTATTTGCTCGACTATCTTTATACCATATACCTCAAGGCGATTAATCTTTTTTGGATTATTGGTCAGTATTCTTATCTTCCTGAGCCCCAGGTCACGACAGATTTGAGCTCCAATTCCATAATCCCGTTTGTCGGCCATAAAGCCAAGCTTCAAATTTGCCTCAACCGTATCAAGACCCTGCTCCTGAAGTTTATAGGCCCGCAGCTTATTCGTCAATCCGATACCTCTGCCCTCCTGCCTAAGATAAATCAAGGCCCCTTTGCCGGCTTCTTCAATCATCTTCATTGCAGTTATCAATTGATAGCCGCATTCACACCGCTGCGAATGAAACAAATCTCCGGTCATACATTCCGAATGCACTCTTACCAGCACAGGCTCATCGTGTTCTACGGGTTTGCCGCTCTCATCAAGCTCACCGACACCGCCTTTGCACAATGCCAGATGAGGATCAAACGATGTTATACTCTGATAGCCAATCAGCTTGAATTCGCCGTAGTCAGTGGGTAAATTGACACATTCGACACGTTTGATCTGGCTCTCACGCTGCAGTCGATATTCGACGAGTTTGGCAATAGAAGCAATTTTCATATTGTGCTTTTCGCAAAATTTCAACAGTTCGGGCACACGTGCCATGGAGCCGTCTTCGTTCATAACTTCGCAGATGACACCCGCCGGCTTGAGACCGGCCGAACGGGTCAAATCAACCGCCCCCTCGGTCTGGCCTGCTCGTACCAGCACCCCGCCTTCGCGGGAACGCAGGGGAAATATATGGCCCGGTCGAACAAGGTCTCGGGCTCTTGCATCGTCGGCTATCGCTGCCTGGATGGTCCTGGCCCTGTCAGCGGTACTGATACCCGTACTTATGCCTTCAGCCGCATCGATACTAACTGTAAACGCCGTGCCGAATCGGGCTGTATTGTCAACCGTCTGCGGATATAAACCAAGAGCATCACATTTTTCGGCTGTCAGCGGCAGGCAGATAAGACCACGACCATATTTGGCCATAAAGTTAATAATCTCCGGCGTCACCTTCTCGGCAGCACAAACCAGGTCGCCCTCGTTTTCACGGTCTTCGGCATCAACAAGGACAATCAATTTGCCCTGCCGAAGCTCTTCCAAAATTTCCGGTATTTCACTGAGTTGCATCGCCATATTCATATCTCGCATTTAAATCTACGAGTCACATATTTGTCAGCTCATACTCTTCAATATAGCGAATTCCGTTGCGAATGTAAATAAGGATTGCCAAAACAGCGGTCCCCGCCGCGGACCACCACAGAACTCGCAGGAACCAAATCCAGCCCGGCAAAATACTGGAGAACTCAGGCCCGAGTAGAATACCAGCCACCATCGACAACTGCAGAGTTGTAGCAACCTTACCGACAAATACGGGAGCAGCATAAATCTTTGAAGTCATAAAATAAAGAATGACGAAACCAATCGTCAATATCACGTCTTTGCCTATTATCAAGACTACAACCGTAGATGGCAGTGGGAAGCCTCCAATCCTTCCTCGTTGCGATATCAGCAGCAGGCACGCACTGGTTATAAGCAGCTTATCTGCTGTCGGATCAAGGAATGCTCCGAGTCTGGTGATTTGTCGATTTCGGCGGGCCATATAGCCGTCGACAGCATCACTGACGGCCATAAACAGAAAAATAAAAATAGCGATATGCCGCATTGCGTTGCCGATATCAGGATTGTTTACCTTCAACATGCAACTCACGAACGGAACTATCAAAAGAATCCGAAGAACCGTAATCCGATTGGCCCAACTAAATTTCATAGCTGATTTATAACCGGAAAAAGTGTATTTAGCAAGAAATAGATTTCCAGCGAAATTTAGTAAACTTAGCGGTTTTGGAATCCTGACGTATTATGGCTTATAGAATGATAAGCCGGTCTCTTTTCGACGTTATATTGTCGCCAGGAAGTAAAAGCCGGCCACGCTTCCAAGGATGACCGTCGCGATGATAGTTCCGAGCATGAAAAAAAGGCCGGCAAGTAAAGCTGCCTGCCAGCCTCTGTCCTTCCGGGAACCCGAATATCCAACTACAGCTCCCAGTATCGGAAATGTACAGCATGCGCATGCTATCGAACTTATCAGACCCAGAAGAAAGGACGCAAGCAGGACTGTTACACTAAGCGCTCCAGACTCCAGGGTCTGATTTATCCATTCCTGCAATATTCGTCTCCTTAGTTCGGGCCGGCATTCGGGCAGCCCGATGAAGGATTGTGTGCCTTTTCTTTTATTAAACAACCTGTATTATTGGCGTCAGATGAACCTAACATACAGCCTCCACTGGGTGCGCAGGATTTGTTTAGTGGACAAAGACCGGCAGAACTTCCTCCACAGGTTGTTTGGGCCCCATTTGTCAACACTGAATGTGCCGCTAACGCACAGGCAGCGATTATTACCACCACAAATATTGCTGTCTTTAAACTTTTCAAACTGCCCGAACCGGACGAGCAGCATTCACCGCCCGAACCTGATGATTCATTGCTGTTTTCGTTTCCTTGTGTCATTTCCTCGTTTGTTTCCATATCGTTTCCTCAAAAGTAACGTTTTAACATAAGTCTGCACACCAATTTTATCGTCATTATTACGTTGTCATTCAAACAATGGTTCACCCCTTTTCTGAAATTCCTCTCAGTCTAAATCTGGCTCCATCGCCGATTTATTATAACCTGAAAAAGAAAATGCGACAAAAAATATATTGGCCAAAAGTAAAGATTGATTTGTCCGGGCAGATTTGGTATTATATCGAAATTAAGGCTTAGTGCTGTTGATGAGTAAACGTATATCGGGGACCTGGGCTGTTCCAGAAAAGGAAAAGAGAATGCTAAGGCGGTCATTTCTGTTTCTAATCATCGTTGTAATTTTTAGTGGATATGGAGTATGCGTCGCAGCCACTTTCCAGGGATTAGGGTACCTGACAGGAGGCTCCTGCAGTGAAGCGACGGCTGTCTCGGCTGATGGTTCTGTTGTTGTAGGCACGAGCTGCACGGCTTCCGGTGTGCAGGCGTTTCGCTGGACAGACGGTACCGGTATTGTCGGCATACCTATTCCGGAGGGCCTGACCGAGAGTTGGGCCACAGATGTTTCCGCAGATGCCAACTTCGTTTTGGGGCATGGCAGGATAAGCGATTCGCCACCTTACAACTATGAAGGTTTCCGATGGCATATCTCAGGACAATTGGACCGTATCAAATCAACAGGAGTAAACATAACCGCCCAGGGCATTTCCGGCGACGGCTTGATTGTAGTCGGCACATCATGGGGGACGGGTATCATAGAAGAGGCGTTCCGTTGGACGGCTGAAGCGGGACTATATCGGCTGGACGGCCTGAATGGCGAAGGGGTCCGAAGCAGTGCGGAAGCCGTCTCGGCCAATGGGTTGATTGTCGTAGGGCACAGAATTTACGAAGGCCTTCCCTATGGAGATTGCTTCCGATGGACCGAGTCCGAAGTGATTGGGTTTGATGCACACACAGCCAATGCGACCTCGAGTGATGGTTCGGTAATAGTGGGTGGTCTTGACAATCACGATACGGCATTGTTCGAGGCGTATCGCTGGACACAAGAAACCGGACTTACTCTCCTGGGTACCTGTTTGCCGAACTACCATTCGCGGGCCCTGGCTGTTTCGGGGGATGGCTCGGTCGTGGTGGGCTACGTCCAGAATAATAGTGGTTTTGATGAGCAGAAGGCATTCATCTGGGATCAAAAACATGGTATGAGACTGCTTCAGGATGTTCTGGAGGATGATTTCGGACTGGACTTGTCCGGCTGGAAGTTAACGGAACCTTGGGCTTCATGGAAAGCAACAGGTATTTCGGAAGACGGTTTGACGGTCGTTGGAGTCGCGCTGAACCCCCAGGGACAGCGCGAGGCCTGGCGGGCGGTATTGGTATTGGGTGAGGCCATTTACGTTGACGCCGACGCGGCCGGTGCGAATAACGGGTCGAGCTGGGAGAATGCATACAACTGTTTGCAGGATGCGCTGGCGGATGCGAATTCGTCCGCCAAGGCGGTTGAAATTCGTGTGGCAGAGGGTGTATATAAGCCGGACCATGGAGCAGCGCAGACGCCGGGCGATATGGAGGCAACGTTCAGGCTTATCAACGGCGTGAAGGTGCGCGGGGGTTACGCCGGTGTAGGCGAGCCGACTCCGGATGCTCGGGACATGAACGAATACGAGACGATTCTGAGCGGAGACCTGTCGGGCAACGACGTTGTCGTAAGCAATGCAGCGGATTTGTTGAATGAACCGAGCCGAGCGGACAACAGCTACCATGTTGTCACGGGTCAAGAAACGGATGAGACCGCCGTGCTGGACGGTTTTACGATAACGGGCGGCAATGCAAATCGAGGGTATTGGGTCGCCTATTATGGAGGTGGTATAACAGCCGATTCCGCGGGGCTGCAGCTTGTCAACTGCAGGATTGAGGGAAACGTTGCCGCCCAGGGCGGTGGATTACAGATTGGTTCGGGTGGAGCAAAGTTGAGCGGCTGTACATTCAGCGGCAATGCGGCGATACATGCCGGCGGGATGATCAACGGCGGGCTGCAGACGACGGTGGCCGACTGCGAGTTTATCGACAATTACGCCGACACCTCAGGCGGTGCGACGATATGTACGTATGCGACGTTCACAAGGTGCAGCTTTGTGCGGAACCGCGCGGGCCTCTCCACAGGAGGCGCGGTGGGCAACGACTGCAGCGCGCCTAAGTTCGAGCACTGCACATTCATCGAGAACTCAGCCCCGTTTGCCGGCGGAGCAATCTCCAATTTTGAAGGTGATCTCGTGATAATCGGCTGCAGGTTTGTCGGTAATTCGTCAGAGAACGGCGGCGCGATATATCAGGGCGATACGGATACGATATTGACTGGCTGTGAGTTTACGGGCAATGAGGCGGTAACAGGTGGCGGGGTCAGTAACGATGGATACAGCGATCCGACACTGACGGATTGCTCATTTGTGGACAATCGCGCCCAATTCGGTGGCGGATTCCACAACACAACCGGCAGCGCGCCAACCATGGTCAACTGCTCCTTCACAGGCAATAGTGCAACCGACAGCGGCGGTGCAATCGGCAGCTACAACAACTACGGCTACGGCATGGTGCTGAACAACTGCATCTTCAGTGACAACTCCGCCCCAAACGGCGGCGCAATCTACAACGATCAGGGTGATCCAATACTAACGGGCTGCACGTTCGAGAAGAACTCCGCCGGGTACGAAGGTGGCGGCCTGTTTAATCTCACCGGCAGCCCTGTATTAACCGGCTGTCTTTTTACCGAAAACTGGTCCGAAACAGATGGTGGTGGGATGCAAAATGACGATGGCAGCCCGATACTGACAGAGTGCATGTTCATAAGCAACTATGCAGAAGATGAGGGCGGCGGGATGTGCAACGAAGATGACAAAGTCCCCCCGCTGAACCCGAAACTTGCCAACTGCATCTTCATAGGCAACACCGCTCGCGGCGATGGTGGTGGAATGTGCAATGACAGGAGCAGCCCGGAGATAGTTAACTGCACCTTCAGCGAAAATTCTGCGGATCGGGGCGGTGGGATATACAACGAAAACGATAGCGTTGTAGTCTTGAAGAATTGTATTCTCTTCTCTGACAGCCCGGATGAAATATACGACAATGATGCTGCAGCAACAGCGACATACAGCAACATCCAGGGCGGCTGGGACGGTCTTGATAATATTGATGCTGATCCGTGTTTTATTGATGCCGCCGACGGCGATTTACGGCTATCATCGGATTCACCCTGTATAGATGCCGGCGACAATAGTGCGCCGAATCTTCCAACTACCGACCTGGATGGCCATCCGAGGATTATTGACGGTGATTGCAACAACACCGAAGTTGTGGACATGGGCGCGTATGAGTTCAATTATGCTTACATCGGTGACTTCGATTATAACTGCGAAGTGGACTTTGCGGACTTTTCCATATTTGCGATTGCGTGGATGACACAAGAAGGCGATCCTTACTGGGATTGGGTGTGCGACATTAGCGAACCCGGCGACAATTATATTGATTGGCGGGATGTGGCGATAATTTGTGACAACTGGTTAGCGGGTAAATAGCGGGGCGTGGGGGGCAAAAACAAAGAGAAGGATTCAGGTCGTTGTTACCTGCGGAGTGTATCGAGCACGGATGGGGTAATTGATTTGTGCACAATTCTTTGAGATTTTTCATTTGGGAGCTGTCCTTATCCATACTTTTCCCATCTCCGGGGGGGGTATCCATATATTGACCTTGACAAAGAAGTCTAAGACCTTAAACTGATTTTGCCATCATGGCTTCCGCCTGGCAAAGCAAGCCCGGCGATGAGAATTGGAATGCGGATTGCGATATTTCCGAGCCGAACGATTGCTGCATCGATGCTGGGGATCTCAGTGTCCTTGCAGGAAATTGGCAATAACATGGGCATCGCTTGGGTGATTTGATAACGTTCCCTGTTGGCGATAAAGAAAATATCCCTTCATATAACAGAACTTGTGATAGAGAATACCTTTTCAGCTTTCTCCTCAATCGCAATTATATTCTGCTATTTGTAATCGAAAAAGCGAGATTTAGCGAGAAATGGGTTGTCAAAAGCTGCCAGTGATGACGTATAGTTCGTAAGGGAAACTAATTTCTTTCAGAAATCTCCGGACCTTTTATTCCCATCTCAACTCGCCAAACCGCCTTGTTTCTATGAATTCCACGTGATTATCAACAAACAATATATTGCATCCATCTCCGTTATGGTTTTCAGGAGCTAAAAGCTCGGGCCCGCCAAACTGGTTCCACCCCCCGGCAGTCTCAAATACCAGCACCATATCTGGAGGAGAAAACGCAGTACCGACAGCATTTGGATTAAACGCGTAATGACTCGGCCCTCCTCCTGCTGACGGGCAGATAAACAGTTCTTCAGTCACATAAGCATTTACGTATTGCAGGAGCAAATCGCACCAGCTATCAGGTGTAGGGAACTTGTTATCATAATCATTATCATATATCAGTATCGCCTTTCCAAGCGCCCTTAAATTCGCTGCACATATCGTTCGATTGTATAATTCGCGAGCACGCAAAGATGTCTGAAGCCAGTACTTAGCTAAAATCGAAAAATCTATCATATTCACCGAGCTGTCTTGGTTGATATCGCCCTTCATCTGCCATTCGCTCAAACTTGCGTAAGCCGTCCCGCCATACGCACCCATATTAAGCATACCGCCGTTAGGCTGCCGCTCTTCCACCGGGTCCACCATAGGGTCACCGCCATCAATGCAGGGGCTACTCACTTCGTCAAGGACCCATAGGTTATACATCGGCAGATATCGGCCTCTTTCGGAAAGCAGGTGGTAGTCACCGTTGTTGGCATCAGCAAACAGAGGGTCGGCGTCTATATTACCATCGCTTTCGTTTCCATCTTCAATGCAGCTATAGCGTACGTAGCATTGAAAGACATCGCCTTCTGCATTATTCCTGAAAATACTGCTTCTGATATCCGGCTCTGCCTCGGCATATGCCTTAATACCATATCTATTATCCACAACTGTTATATTGCTGATTGTTGGGGAACTACCGGCAATAAAGATTCCGGTATAGCTATTTCTAATGATGAAATTTTTCAGGACAGTAGAAGGGCCTTCACCGTTGTAAAAAGAGACGGCGAAATCTCCATCGCCATCTATTATTGCTGCTCCATCCATACCTTGCACCGTTATCGCTTTACCGAGGAAGTTGACCTCTTCCTTATAAACTCCAGACCGAACCAGAACTATGTCACCAGTGTGTGCCGCATTGATAGCTTCCTTGATCGTCTGGTAATCACCTGTGCCGTTTGCATCGACAAGAATGACCTGGGCAGCGCAGGGAATTGCAAAAAGCAGAATGATGAAAACAAGAACATGCAATTTTTTCATATCTCTGTCATCCGAAAAAAGGCTGAAATTTTAACACTAATGTATTATAGCATCCTTACATCTCCTGTCAAGACAAACCGCAAAATAATTACATTGAATATAGGCGGTTAGATTCGCATTTGGGATGCCCTCTCCGCATTTCAGGTTAGTTCTGCATAGGGATGGTAATTATTTTGACAAATCTCTCCAATCTGCGCAAAATTTTCCTGAGTTTTGTAATAACACAAGTCAAGGGTTTAGCTGACTATTACTCCTGGCCGATTTCTTTATCAACGGCTTCTTCCAGTTTCTTGAGCTCATCTTCCATATTCTCTTCGGTGATTTGCGCTTCCGCCTCGGCATCATATTCTGCTTGGGTTTTTACCACAACCTCCTCGTCTGTTTCGGTATCGCTGGAAGTTTTGTCACAACCGCCAAGGTAGAAAGAGCCGAGTATTGCCAGTAAGATTATAATAAATACTTCTCGAAGCATTTTTCTTTTCCTTTTCAATGACTTTCTTTTATTGTGACCAGGTCTAAATTCAAACTGTATAACTGGATTAGTTAGTCGACCTTTTTCTCAGATTCTTGAATCTTCTCTTTGGCCTTCTCTGCTTCAGCCTCAAGTTTTTCCTTTGCTTTTTCGGCTTCGATTTGGGTCTTGCCTTTTTCTTTGGTGGCACTTTTCTCTACGGTTTTCTGCAGTGCCTTGCCCTGAGTCTTTTCACCCTCTTGCTGCATCGTTCGTATTCTTTCCCGCATACGATTCCGCTTGCTCTCGTAACGGTTGCGTTCTTTTGCCTCAAGTTTATCGAGTCGCTCAAGGACATCCTTATTGCCTTTCTTGGTGGCCAATTCCCTGATACGCTTAAAATGAGCCTGGCGTTTATGATATTTTGCTTCTTCATTAAGCATCTGCCTTTCAAGGGCCTTCATTTGCTGCTGCCCTTTTCCTTTAGCCATCTTTTCTGCGGTTTTACCTTTGCCCTTGCCGGCTTCTTTTTGCAATGCTTTTCCTTGTTGTTTACCGGCACGTTTTTCTGCTGTCCCCGCCGGCCCCTTACTGGCACGGGCACGTTGTTTCTCAGCCTCGAATTTGCTCTTGCCCTTTTCCACACCCTTTTCCGCAGTTTCTCTTGTTTGCTGTCTTTGTCTGCCGGTGCTTCTGTCGCGCCCTACCCCGCCCTGTCCTCCTCGCCTTGCAAAGACGGAACTAACGCTCCACAACAAAACGAACAAAACAAGCATCGAAAGAATAATCTTTTTCATTGTATGTCTCCTTCAAAATTGATAATTCAGTTTAAGTTATGCTTAACTGGTTTCTTAAATCATCATTCATACTCCGTCTCATCTATTGAAAGATAACGGACTTCAATCGTCAAGAATATTTTGAAGTGTTTTACTCTATCTGAAGCAGAACAAATTCGTATTAATTTGCTTCTATCAGGATATTAGCTCCATTTGGCACGTTCCACAATTGGGATAGGTCGCCTTGAACTTTGCCAATAATATTCACGTCCGATGCCGCCCGGATTTCGTCGGCCTGTGAAGCGGGAGTCGGCCCGAAGAATATGCAAAAAGCATTGCCGGTCGGCCAATATCCCAATTCTCCTGCATCCAGAACATCCCGACTATCCGCCTCGAGCTCGGCCTCAACCGGAATTGAAAAATATATCTCACCGCCCCACCGGCTGCCCTTTGCCTTAATCGCAAGTGCATCATAAACAGCCTGCGCTGTCGGACTGTCGTTAAGCTCCGCTTCGAACTGAGTTTGGCCTGCAGTAATTCTTATTGCCTTTGGCATTCGAGCACCTTTAAGATTCAACAGCTTTGTAATCCGGCCTTTCTGCCAATTATTTTACAATCTAATTTACTTGATGTAAACCAACACAGTTATATAATTGCGGGAGTTTGGTGAGGGCTTAAATAATGACTAAGCTTAGCGTTAATCTAAATAAAATTGCTTTGTTGCGAAATCAGCGCAACATCGGCATACCGGATGTAATAGAGTCGGCCAGGACAGTTATTAAAGCCGGCGCTCATGGGGTTACGGTCCATCCCCGCCCGGACGAGCGACATATCAGATATGACGATGCCCGCCAGCTGAAGGAGATGCTTACAGTCGAGTTCAATATAGAGGGTAATCCCTTCACTGGCAAACTGATGGAGCTTTTACACGAGCTAACACCCGACCAGGCAACCCTGGTCCCGGATGAACCGGGTGCCAATACCTCCGACCACGGCTGGAACATGCAGCGCAACAAAGAACGCCTCGAACCGGTCATAAGAGAGCTTAAAGACATGGGCATTCGTGTCAGTCTTTTTATGGACCCGGATACCGAAGGAATTAAGATTGCCAAAGAAATCGGAGCCGACCGAATAGAGTTATATACTGAGCCTTATGCAAACGCGTTTCGAATGAACGACAAATTAGAAGAAACGCTTGAGCGATTTGCCGCCGCCGGAAGGTTCGCCAATGAAATAGGCCTGGGATTAAATGCAGGCCACGACCTCAATCTGAAAAATCTCAACAAATTCTGTTCTGCCGTCCCCGGAATACTGGAGGTCTCTATCGGCCATGCTCTTATAGCCGACACTATCGAAATGGGACTCGAAAATACGGTAAAAGAATACCTGAAAGTGTTAGCTCAAGTTTGAAGGAGAGAAAAATGTTTACAGGTGCAATGGTGGCGTTGATAACGCCTTTTGATAACGGCAAAATCGATTTTGAAACGCTCGATGAGCTGATAGACTTCCAACTGGACAACGGGATAGACGGCATAGTACCGGTAGGTACGACCGGCGAATGCCCTACATTAAGTCACGAAGAGCACAAACAGGTTATCGAAACAGTGGTCAAAGTCGTTCGTGGAAAGGTACCCGTGATTGCCGGGGCCGGCTCAAACTCAACAGCCGAGGCAATCGAACTGGCTGCGTTCTCAAAAAAGGTTGGTGCCGACGCAACGTTGCAGGTCGACCCTTACTATAACAAGCCCACACAGGAAGGTTTTTATCAGCATTTCAAGGCGGTTGCTGAGGAGGTTGACCTGCCGATTGTACTTTACGACATACCAGGCCGATGCGGAGCCGGCATGACGCCTGATACAATCGTCAGACTGGCTGAAATTGAAAATATTGTTGCAATCAAAGATGCAACCGGCAGGATGGACCATGTAAGCGAAGTTGCTACCCGATGCGACCTGACAATACTGTCAGGTGATGATTCGATGACTCTGCCCATAGCTTCGGTAGGCGGCAAGGGCGTCATTAGCGTCGTGGCAAACATCGTTCCCGCTGACGTAAAGGCGTTGACCGATTTGATTCTCGAAGGCGATTTGGTCTCAGCTCGACAATGGCACAATAAGTTATTTGCCCTGTCCAGAAATATGCTCAGCCTTGCGACCAACCCGATACCCATCAAGGCGGCAGTATCAATGCTGAATCTGGCTTCGGAGGAACTGCGTCTGCCTATGACGCCTTTGGACGAAGATAAAAAGGCTGTCCTGCGACAAACACTTCAAACTTACGGCCTGCTAAAATAAGAATACATTCTTGTGTTTTTTTACAGGAGAATAAATGAGCAGGGCAATTGTTCTTTTAAGCGTTTTGATAGCCAGTACCGTTTTTGCTTCCGGCGCAGAGCTTGGCATCAAAGGCAAGCAGTTCACCATTAACGGCAAACCGACCTTTCTATTAGGTATTAGTTACTACGGTGCGCTTGGGGCCTCGAAGGATTTTATTCGAAGTGACCTCGACGATATGCAAAAATATGGCTTCAACTGGTTCCGCCTCTGGGCGACCTGGGGTGCATTTGATAACGAAGTCTCGGCTGTTGACCCGCAGGGAAATCCCCGTAAACCTTACCTGGGCAAACTTAAGTGGCTTATCGAAGAATGTGACCGCAGGGGTATCATCGTTGATGTAACTTTCTCTCGCGGAAATGGTGTGACCGGCCCTGTCCGGCTTCAAAGCACAGAAGCACTTCGCCGAGCTGCTAAAACGATAGTGACCGC
>CAYVIT010000082.1:4179-14790 GCA_964451425.1 uncultured Pirellulales bacterium | reverse complement strand
GACAACCCCCAAGCAGGCTTGGGGGCTAAACAAAAGGACGGGAAGATGATTGCCCATCTATGGACTACGATTTTCGCTTTTTTGTTAGCTATCCTGGTTCAGAGCAGAGCGGATAATCCGGGCCCGCAGGGCATCCCTGTGGGTCGCATCCAGCGCTTTACCATAATTTAACTGCAGATGGGCCGGCAAAGTCAGCATAAACAGCCGATTTATAGTCTCAATGGTAAGCTCCTGATGTTTACTTGTGCTGCCGCCCTTCTTGCTGAACGTGCTCAGCGTATCAATCGCAGGAGTCGACGCACCCATATACTCTCTCATATTCAGGCCCATTCTTAAATGGCTCAGCAAGAATAGGGCTTCCTGCGAACTTATCAAGTGGGCGTTCCTCAACAACGCCACCGCACGAGAAATCTTATCATCAAGGAGGTCACTCTGTTTGGAGAGCAATTGATTTCTTGCGGCGTTCTCATAATCGACGATTTCCGGAATAATGGTGTTCTCAAACTGTGTAATGACATCCGACTCTGAGATGCCAAGTGTTATCTGATTTGAAATCTGATAGAAATCACCTGCTGCCTCTGTGCCCTCACCAAAAAGCCCCCTTACGGCGAGGTTCATATCCCTTGCTGCATTGAAGAACTTTTCAATTTGTCCGGTCATCTTCAAGGCCGGCAGATGCAGCATAACCGAAACCCGAATAGCCGTGCCCAGATTCGTGGGGCAGGCCGTCAGGTATCCATAGCGAGCACTGAAGGCATAGCTGACTTTGCGCTCGATCATATCGTCGATGTGATTTATCTGCTCGGCACATTTAGAAAGCTGCAATCCACCCCTCAAAACCTGAATTCGCAAATGGTCCTCCTCGTTAATCATAGCCGTGAAAAATTCGCGCTGAGCGATAACAGCTCCCCGCGGGCCTTTCCCGAAGGCATGGTGCCGACTGATAAGATGCCTTTCCACGAGGAAGTGTCTGTTGAGAACAGGCTCCTTATCCACACTGATATAAAAGACTTTATCACCAAGGTCCAGCGACATCAAAACATCTTTGAGCTTCTGAAGCAGCTCAGCCTTTTCGTCAACTGAGCAGCAGCTCAAGAATTTGTAACCGGCCAGATTTCTAGCCAGGCGAATCCGTGATGATATAACAATATCCGACAACGGTCCGGAGCCGCTAAACCATTCATTTATGCCACTGCTTATATCAGTCAGCTTCATATTTTCGTATTGCGTCGTGCGTATTGCGTATTGCGTATTTTTGGCTCATGTTTCAAACTTTTTTATTTTGTCTCTCAACTTCGCGGCCAGCTCGTAATCCTCGCTTCGGACGGCCTCTTGCAGCTTTTGGTGCAGCGTAATAATCTTTGCCTGCTTTTTTATGCCGGCTGAGGCTTTAGAAGGTACTTTGCCACAGTGAGCAGTGTTTCCGTTGTGAGCTTTTTTTATAATCTGTAGAAGAGATTTCTCAAAAACCTCATAATCATAAGGACAACCCAAAACGGCCTCTTTACGGAATTTATCCAATGTAAAACCGCAGTGCGGGCAGGAAGTCTTGGAGTCCTTCTCCGAAGAGCCAAACAGTTCCTCGTCTGTCGGCTGTACGGCAAGCAGACTGCTGAGCAGCTCATTTAAAGGAATCTGGCTCTTTACAGCAATTCCCTGCTCCTGCGCGCAAAGCTCACAAATATGCATCTCGGCCCGCACGCCATCAGTAATCTCGGTCAGGTGAATAGTCGCATCATTTTTGTTACAAATTTGACACCGCATATTCTCGATACTCGTTTCTCGATACTCGATGCTCGTCGAGTATCCAATATCAGATATAGGACAACCTGGTTACACAGATATCATACCAAAACTCTACCGGCCCCACAAGTTCCATCTCATCTTTGAAAATATCGTCAAATTTAGCAAGGCCCTGTAGAGCGAATTTTCCGGCACAGTCAATTTATCAGGCTGGAAGAAGTATTTTTTTGTATCCGCCGGCCTAAGTTTTTCCGTCGAATTTTACGGAACAGCCTGGTTCCTCTGCAACCCTGACAGCTTGAAGTTTGACACCGTCCGGTAGTTGGGGCTGAAGCTTTTCATATATGTATTTTGCCATATTTTCCGCCGTTGAGTCAGTCGTCCGAAAGTAATCGATACTGTCCAAAGTCACATTATCAAACTCTGCCACGATATTATCAAGCATCCTCTTTAGTCGGTGAAAGTCCATAACCATCCCCAAACTGCTTAACTTTTCGCTGCCGACATCAGTAATAATTGACCAGTTATGAGAATGCAACTGCTCTTTCGAGCCATCCTTTAAGGTCAACCGGTGCGATGCCCAAAAGTTCGTTTCCACGCTAACCGTGAACATTCCAGCCCTCATCCATCGATTCATAATCCTCAAGCAGGCTCGACATATCAGCTCAAGCACCCCTTTTATTTTTTTTAATGCGCTGTTTCAAACGTTTACGGACGTTTTCCGGAATCAGGTTTGAAAGGTCACCGCCCAGTGTGGCAATCTCTCGAATCAGCGTTGAACTTGTAAATCCGTACTGCTCGCTTGTCATAACAAAGACGGTTTCTATTCCTGCCACGGCTCTATTTGTCATAGCAAGCTGAAACTCATACTGAACGTCCGTAAGACTTCTCAGTCCCCGTAAAATAACATCTGCCTTTTTCTTTGCAGCATATTCAACGGTAAGCCCGTTGAAACTCTCTACCAGAACGCCCGGCATATCCGCTACCAATTCAGCTATCATCTCCACCCGCTCTTTAGGAGTAAAGAGCTGGTTTTTGACCGGACTTTGTCCGACTGCGACTATCAACTCGTCAAAAAGTTTCATTCCTCGACTGATAACGTCCAAATGCCCGTTTGTAATCGGGTCAAAGGAGCCGGGGAAAACCGCTCTTACAAACTTTCTATCCATCAACATTCCTTTGATAATTGATTATTGATGCGTGATTACTGATTACCCGTAACATGTTAAATTACCAATGATTAATAATCAATTACTTTTTCAGCCACCGGTCCAGCCAGCCGACCACGGTTTCGTGCCAAAGGATGGAATTTGCCGGCTTGAGTACCCAGTGGTTTTCATCGGGGAAATAGAGCAATTTACCGGGGATACCAAGGCGCTGCAGGGCGTTGAACGCGGCCAGGCCCTGGGTATCGGCAACCCGGAAATCCATCGCTCCGTGAATGACCAGCATCGGTGTTTTCCAGTTCTTAACGTAGTTGACGGGATTATGCTTCTTATAATGTTCAGGATTTTCCCAAGGAGTACCGAGATGGTCCCACTCCGGGAACCAGAGCTCTTCTGTGTCGAAGTAGGCCATCCGCTCATCAAGATTGCCATCGTGATTAACCATACATCGGAACCTGTCCGGCCAGTTGCCTGCTATCCAGTTAATCATATAACCGCCGAAGGAAGCACCCAAGGCTCCTACTCTATCGCCGTCCATCCACGGATAGCGTTTTAAGGCGGCGGCCAAGCCTTTCTTTAGGTCCTCCAGCGGCTTGCCGCCCCAGTCGCCCCGGATGGAATCGGTAAAGGCCTGCCCATATCCAGTGGAACCGTGAAAATCCACCATAACTGCGGCGTAGCCCGCCCCTGCGTAGGCCTGCGGATTCCAACGGTAATGAAAAACGTTTTCGAAAGAGCCCTGGGGACCGCCGTGAATCAGAAAAGCTACCGGGTACTTCTTACGTGGATTAAAATCCACCGGTTTGACCACGTAACAATAAATCGTTTCGTTGTTCCAGCCTCTGAAAAAGAACTGCTCGTATTGTCCTATCCGGGCGGCGGCGATTTTCTCCAAGTTGATATTGGTGATTTGGCGTATATTGCTGCCGTCAGGATTAACCGAATACAGTTCCACGGGACTGCGCAGAGAACTGAGGCCATAAATAATCTTTCTGCCTGCTACGCCAGACGAACTCACATTACCGTCTTTAACGACAGTACGCACTTTAGCCGTTTTCACATCGATAGCGAACAGGGATTTTTGGCCTATATTAGCTGCCGTCGCATAAATCGTTTTGCCGTCCGCCGACCAACAGAGCGATGAGGGGCTGCTATCCCAATTTTCTGTCACAATCCTTTTTTTGCCCTCAGGCCAAGACATCAAGACAATTCGAAAGCGGTCGGACTCGTAACCTGGCCTTGCCATTGCCAAGTAAGCGAGGGTCTTTCCGTCGGGTGAGAAAACCGGGAAGCTATCCCAAGCTTTGTTTTTTTCAGTCAGGCATTTCGGTGGTTTGGATTTGTCAACAGGTACCCAATAAAGGTCAAAGTCTGTCGACCACGGTTCCTGCCGGCCCACATCGCGTGCGGTAAAAATAAGGCCTTTGCCCTCCGGTGTAAACGTGATTTCCTCAGGGCCGCCGAATGGTTTGGAAGGTGTGTCGGCATCCATACCCTTTGTTCCCGTAAGACCTTGGCCCATCACGTCCACGGCCTGACCTCCCGCTGTGGGCATTACAAACAGATGTGAGCGCCGACCATCTTTCCATGTATCCCAGTGGCGGACAAAGATTCGTTCGTAAATCCGTCCGCTCGATTTTTTTGCCTCGATTTCGTCGAGTCTATCCTTTGTCTCGGAAGCTGTGTTGCAGTCGTGGAAGACTTCCATAGTAAAAGCAATGTGGCGGCCATCAGGTGAGAGGAGAAGATTTGCAACGTCAAGCGGCTCATCCGTAACCTGCTCGGCCTCTCCACCGTCAACGCGAATGCGCCAAATCTGCGAAGACCCGGAGCGTGTGGATATAAAGCAAACCGACTGGCTGTCGGGTGTCCAGCGTGGATTAAAGTCCTTTGCCGGATGAGAGGTCAGGCGGCGAAGTCCTGTTCCTTCCACAGCGACCAGCCAGAGGTCGGTCCGGCCGACGTTTGCTTCGAGGTCAGTTTTTCGCCGCACAAAAACAATCCGCTTTCCATCCGGCGAAACCTGCGGTTCGGAGATACGGTCCATTTCCAGCATATCGTGAACGGAAAACGGGTGAGTCCGGCCAGCAGGGTCTGAGGCACAAACTGCGACAGTTATGTGAAGAATGAAGAACAACAAACAAATCAAACGCATAATTTCCTCCTTTTTCAGTCAAAGACAGATGGTTTGTTTACCAGTGTTATGGGATACACAGTTTTTCTGTTTGGCCCCCACCCTTCTGGCAGCATTTTAGTTAGTCCTGGCTTCCTCCTTCACGAGTGTAATTGGGATATCAAGCCAGAAGGTTGAGCCTTTTTCAAGCTCGCTTTCCAGTCCGATACTTCCGGCCAGCATAGCAGCTAATTCCCTACTAATGGCAAGGCCCAGACCGGTGCCGGTCGATTCGCGAGTTATCGAGCCGTCAGACTGCCGGAATTTTTCAAATATCTTTTTCCTGTCAGATTCAGCGATACCACAACCCGTATCGGTTACGGCGATTCGGACAGTGTTTTCATCCGTCAGAAGAAACACTCGAATTTCAATCTTTCCCCGCGGCGGTGTGAACTTTATGGCGTTACTTAGGAAATTATACAGTATCTGCTGGACTTTACCGGCATCCGTCATCAAAAGCGGAATATTATCATCTGTCAGGAGCTTGACCTTGATTTTCTTATTCTTAGTAATCAGGGAAAAAGATGCTATCAGGGCCTTGCACAACTGAGGTATATAGACTTCTTCAATGTGCAGCTCCATTTTCCCGGCTTCGGTCTTTGCCAGGTCAAGCAGGTCGTTAATCATATTCAAGAGCCTGTTTCCTCCCGTTATGATATTCTCGGCGTATCTTTGGGCCTTGTCCTTTTTCAGAAGATGCGGCTTTTCGCGCAGCACCTGGGCAAATCCCAGTATCGCATTCAAGGGCGTCCTAAACTCGTGTGAGATGTTGGCTAAAAATTCGCTTTTTATTTTGTTTGCCTTGAACAGCTCGATATTTCTCTCCGACAGCTCGGCAATTTTTGCATCGAGCTTTTTGTTTGCCTGTCTCAGTTTCTCCTGTGCGGCCTGCAGACTATCGAGCATATTGTTAAAGGCATCGGCGAGCTTTTCATATTCGTCGCCTGTTTTTATCGAGCTTCTTATATCAAGATTTCCCTCAGTAACGTTACTTGCCAGTGCCCTAAGCTGTCGAATCGGCCGAAGTATTACCCGCTGTGTAATCATATAAAATGCAACGATAGCACCCGCTCCAGCGATCAGGCCGGCAACGATTATGGAGACCCAATTTAACAGAATCGCATTACTGATTTCGGGGGCGGGCCTCTGAATAACCACCGCAGCCACCCTCTCATTTAGCGAAAATGCAGATGCAGAACCCTGCGGCTTATGACAGCTTATACACTTATCGTTTGCCCTGAAAACCCGCACATAGTTGCTGTGGAGAACTCCGGCCTTGTATGCAAAAAAGATTTTGTCGTCTCCGGTCTCATCAGATTTTAGAGCTTCAACCATCTGCCTCTGTTCTTCGGTCAACTTCGACAGAGAGCTTTGGCCCTCTTGTGTGAAACGAATCAATCGTATCTCCGGTTCATTTACATCCAGCACAACTCCGGTATTAGCCAGGGGTGGAAGTGTTGTTTCGTCAGTTTTTTTAAAACGAAAGTGCTGCCGCAGCAGGAACTCGACTTTTGCCCTACCGGCATCCAGGGAGGCATTCTTTGTCAGCTGCCCCATCCAGATATAAGGCCAAAGAAGCGCAAGGATTAAGACAAAGACCACTGCCGCTCCAAATGCTATCCTGCACTTTTTGGCCAATGAAAGCGGAAATAATCTAAGGCGCTTTAAGCACTTGAGCCAAATAATCTTTAATCTAATCCGCATAAATATACAAGGGTGTGCCCCGCACACCAATTCTGCCAAAATACGAAACACAAAATCCGAAATGCGAAACAATATGGTAACATAGGCTTCTAATACCAATCCACGTTAAAAATTACCGAAAGAATTGCACATAATATCGAATAAGAGAAACCGGATTCCCGCTTTCGCGAGAATGACAAACCCGACAATGGCAATTAATAAGTAAAATTGGTATAACAGGCGTATCGAATTTCAAAATACGGATTTTCAAAACATTACTTATTTCTCATCTTCATCGTTTTTCTGTTCGATTGCGTGCAGGTGTTTCTGCGTTCGCAGGTTCAGCTCCTCGAGCTGTTTAGGGTCCACCTCACTTGGTGCATCAGTTAAGAGGCACTGGCCCCGCTGGGTCTTGGGGAAGGCGATGACATCTCTAATATTATCTGTGCCGGTCAGCAACATAATGAGCCTGTCAAGTCCGATTGCAATTCCACCGTGCGGCGGAGCACCGTATTCGAGGGCCTTTAGGAAGAATCCGAACTGCTGCTGTGCCTGCTTCCTTGATATATTGAGCAAATCAAAAACTGTCTGCTGCACTTTTGGGTCGTGGATACGAATGCTGCCGCCGCCAATCTCAGAACCGTTAACGACAATATCATAAGCCTGGGAACGGATGCCAGCCGGGTCGGTTTCGAGCTTGTCCAGTTCCTCCGGGACAGGAGCGGTGAACGGATGGTGCAGCGAGTCGTACCGCTTTTCATCTTCATTCCATTCAAACAACGGAAAGTCAACGACCCATACAAACTCAAAGCTTTTTTCATCATAGAGGTTCAGGTCTTTGGCCAGTCTGCACCGCAGCGGCGCCAAGGCTTTGTTGGTAACTTTTTCACTATCAGCAACGAATAAAATCATGTCTCCTTCTTTGGCCTTGAATCGTTTGGCTATCTTTTGCTGGAGTTCGGGATTGAAGAACTTGGACAGACCACCAACAAAGGAAAGTTTGCCGCTTTCTTTCTTGAGTTTTGCCCAGGCAAGCCCTTTTGCCCCATAGTCAGCCACAAAGCCAGTGAGGGTCTTTTCGATATCGCTTCTGGAATACTTTTCACCGGGCGCAGAAAGACCTTTTACGACTCCGCCTTTTTCAACGGCCGATGTAAAAACGTTGAACGAGCTCTGTTTTGCGATATCGGATATATCTTTTAGCTTCATATCGAATCGTAAATCCGGCCGGTCGGTGCCGTAATCTTCCATCGCCTCTTTGTAAGAGAGCCGCCGCATCGGTGCTTTTACATCTACGCCCAGTATCTGCTTCCAAATCTTCGCGATAAGATTTTCATGGACACCGATGACATCGTTGCTATCGACGAAACTCATTTCGACGTCGATTTGTGTAAATTCAGCCTGTCTGTCAGCCCGCGGGTCCTCATCACGGAAACAGCGAACTATCTGAAAGTATTTATCAACTCCACCTATCATAAGAACCTGCTTAAAAAGCTGCGGCGACTGCGGCAGGGCATAGAAACAATCCTTGTGCAGCCTGCTTGGCACGAGAAAGTCTCTTGCACCCTCCGGTGTACTCTTTGCTAAAAACGGTGTTTCAATCTCCACAAATCCCAACCTGTCGAAATAGTCGCGTGTAATTTTGGCAACACGATGTCGAATCCTGATTATCTCCTGCATCCTCGGCCGGCGCAGGTCAATATACCGATTGGTGAGGCGCAGCTCCTCGCTTGTTTTTTCAGCACTGTCGATTTCAAACGGCGGTGTTTTGGAAATATTGAGAATCTCCAACCGCTCAACGGCCAATTCGATTTGTCCTGTCGGCAGCTTCGGATTCTCCATTCCCTCGCTTCTGGGCCGAATCAGTCCCTTGGCGGCAATTACCCATTCGCAGCGGATTGTCTTTGCCAGTTTGTGGACCTGGGGATGAGTCACAGGATTAAAGACCAACTGTGTCAAGCCGAATTTGTCGCGCAGGTCGATAAAAACCAGATTTCCGTGGTCGCGATAGGAATGTGCCCATCCCGCCAATGTTACCTTTTTTCCGGCATCATCCAGCCGAAGCTGGCCGCAAGTATGTGTTCTTTTGAGCATCGCAATAATCTCTTTCTAAACTGGTATTTCTTGAATCGTATCTTGTAGACCAGACGAAAACAACCACTAACAGCTACTTAGTTCCTGTTGCGGAAAACCGAAACTGGAAATGTCACCCCTGCGAAAGCAGGGGTCTACGGCGGAAAAACTGGATTCCTGCTTTCGCAGGAATGACAAACGCCGTTTCCGCAACAGTAACTATTTACTAAGGATAGTCAAATAAAACGGTTTCGTCAACAATGGGTTTTGGAATTTGGGCGATTGAGCAGTGTATAAGACGGCGCTCCAGCTATGAATATTAATTGGAAACCCGATGATTATTACGTTTACTTGCGGGTTTCATTCTTTCGAATCGTTTGCGGAACAGAAAGAACAAGCCAGGCCCAAAAGCCAGCGCCATAACCACCAGACCCGCTGCTATACCAAGCCAAGTGATCCCCGGTGCAGAGCAATCTCCTCTTCTCCTTACAATAATGTGGCTTGGCACCGCTATAAGCAGCTCAAGAATACTGCCGCGGAGCAGCCAGGTCGTCAGGCGCTGAGTCAATGCCCCTGGCTCAGTATTGCGGTAAAAACGATAGAATAATATTGACCAGACGAGCCAGCTAACAGCAAAGAATGCCAGACTTGCCCAGGTATATACTGCCCCATCACAATCATCGCCCCAAATCGCCACTAAAATCGACCATAATACGCCCAGAACCAGGATGGAAAATAATAGTGCCGCCGTTACTACGGGTACCCAAATCAGCCGCTGTGGCTTCGGTGCCTCTGCCGCTGTCCTTACTGGAAACAACAGCATCAATGCCTGTATTACCGTTATAATCCCGCAAAGCAGCCAAAACTGCCAGGCCGTGTAAGCTTCGAGAATTTCCGAAACATCGGCCGAGTTGTAAAAAGCTACGCACGTAACCAAAGGTATAAAGACAATCACCACCAGGCATATATAAAGCAGCACCGTAACAAATGCCCATTTTGTCATTTTAACACCTCTCAGATTTAAGGTTTCTCAAACCGATTACCGGGCCGCGTGATAGAACCGAATATCGGCATCTTCCCCTCATGCGGCTTTCTCATATCCTTTTTTTAAGCACAGCTATATTGCTTATATAAGTATCGGCAATTCGTCGTTTATTTACCCACAATAAAAGGTGAACTCATGTTGGCTGCATGATATGTCAGACAATGTTACACGGTGGTGTTTATTTTAGCATATTTCGCAGGTAGACGTGCTCATCACCATTCCAAGGCTTGGAACATATATCGATATCGCCGTCACCGTCAACATCGGCTGCCTTTGCTTCGTGGCAGCGTTTGCCGGTGAGAATCAAGTGTTGTTTGAAGTTTTTGCCTTTGCCATCGAGATTCTCCCAGATAAACCATTTATGGGGCGGCTTACTGGTTAATGGGCCACCACCTGAAAAAACGTCAAAGTCACCATCGTTATCAAAGTCGGCCACAGCGAGTGAATGGTAATCCTGGCCGGTTTTGTCCGCAATGAGGTGCCTTATCCATACTCGTCCTTTACCGTCCTTGTTCTCATGCCAGGCGACGCGGCCGCTGACACAATCTCCTTCGGCCTGAACGACATCGTTGTCTCCATCTTTATCGAGGTCAACTATCCAAGTTTTCGTCATCAGAGGAAACCTGGCCTTTGGCTGTCCGAAGTCGATATTTTTGTGCTTGGCCCATTTTGTTCCTTTTCCATCGAGATTCTCGAACCAGACATTTGAGCGAACTACATCTATGTCA
>CAYVIT010000082.1:0-4079 GCA_964451425.1 uncultured Pirellulales bacterium | reverse complement strand
CTGTTCTTGCGGCTTGCCTGTGTTTCTGTACCAGGCTCCGGAGACCTGGTCGACCCAGCCATCGCCATCGACATCAAAAGCAGTTCCGCCTACTTCCGTAGTGACTTTTTGGCCGAGCAGGTGCCTGACCCAGTTATCCGGGCCTTTATACTCGAACCACCAGATATTACCGCCATTGCATCCGGCAATCCAGTCCAAGTCGCCGTCCTTATCAACATCCACTAAGGAGGTTTGTCCCATCTGTCTGCCGACTTTGTCGATAAGATGATATTCAAACTCAGGGAATTCGGCATAAACCAATGAGCACAACATGAACGTTGTCACAACAACATTGAACACACCTAAAAATCTTCTACGTTTACGTGAAAGCATGTCAACTTCCTTTCATTAAAGTATTCGTTTTGTATTTGACGAGTGAAGTTAGCCAGCCGGGAACCCGGGCTGCTGTGCTGAAATGTTACGCGTCACTCCTTTCAGGCACCAACAACAGAACTCATCCGTATTTATAAACATCCCAATCAAGCTGCCGAAGCCGGCCTTATTGAGGGTACTCTACGGTACAGCCATAGGGCATAGTGTCGGTTGTGCTTACCTGCTTTCCGGCGGTCAACTCGGCCAGGGCCTTATCAACATAGTTAATTACGCCCTGTCTCTTTCTGCCGCTTTCGTTATTATCAATTGCACCCTGGTAGGCGATACTTCCTTTTGTATCTATAACGTACATATTCGGCGTTGTCTTTGCGCCGTAGGCCCGTCCAACAGTACCCAGCCTGTCATCAAGTATCGGATATGGCAGCTTGCGCTTTTCTGCAAACTCAAGGTTGGCCTGCGGTGTGGCGTGGCTCGTACTGTTAATCGCGAGCCAGACAACGTTCATTTCTTTGTACTTGTTTGCAAGCCCTATCATCGTAGGCTGGTTGCCGTAATGACGCAAAACAAACGGGCATTCGTAATTGAACCATTCCAGCACAACGATTTTGCCTTTATAGTCGGAAAGCCTGATTGTTTTGCCGTCAAAGCTGTTAAGCGTAAAATCCGGCGCTTTCCTGGCGACTGCGGACTCGATTCCCTCTGAAGGTTCTGCGGGATGCTCCGTTGAAGGCTCATCAGCAGGCTCTCTGCTACCACAACCGGCCAATAGCAAAACCGACAGAACCAGAACGAATATTTTTTTCTTCATTTCCGACCCTTTCAATGAACTGATTTCACCTATCCGTTCGGCAAAATCCCGACTATGCCAACAAGTCTTAACACCGCCGCAAATATGAACACCTGCCGAAATGGATATCCGTACTTAATTATGTCCGGTTCCTGCGAAAAATTAAAATAAAATCCGAAGAAATAATAAATACTGTAAAGAATCCGACACAGATACAAGGCAGGATTTTGTTTGATTATGGCCGGAAGGGCGGTTTCCGAGCTTTCTAAGGCCGGAAAAGTTCACCGGGAATAGGACTTTTGATAGCGGAACAGAATAAAGTTATGTGCGCCAAGGGCAAAAAGACAAATATAAAAGGCTGAGGATTATTGAATCCTCTCTCTCCTTCCTCCTCCCTCTGTTCCTCAGCCTATGCCTTTAATCGGTTGAAAGTGTGACGGACTTTAAGGACGACCGGCCGAAACTTTCCCTGTTTCTTAATCCGCTCCGGCCCAGGAACAGCATCAGGGAAAACATAGTATGCCCCTGCCGTTGAATAAGGCAGCTCTGGTCATTTGACATTAGAAGGGCTGCTTTCTGCTTCTATGGGAACCCACTTCAGCTTCGCACACCTAATACCCTTCAGATTTGGCAAGAGAGCTGCGATGTAGTATTGCCTCTTATACTCGACTATCTCAGGTGCTGCTACGGGTAATGTGCCGATGAAGAAGTGGTCGTCATTGACACCGAAATTCAAAAGGACGGGAGAAGCATATATAGAGCTTACATTATTTTTGCCGTAACGCTGTGTGCGAAAAAGATAATACAGCCCCGTATCCTGCCTGTAGACCACGTGAGGGCACTCGGCTGAATATCTTGTGCCTCCTGCTCGTCCGCCGGCAGCCACCATAATCGGCTCGCTCCAATGGCGCAAATCCTGCGATGTTCGGCAGAAATCCGCACCAACATTTTCGTCCATAAGATGACCTGTGTAGTAACAATAGTATTTCCCGCCTACTACCAGAACCATCGCATCACGTGTATTATTGTAAGGCCCCGAGAACAGAGCTGGCTGTCGGTTTTCATTTAACACTCGAGTGAAATTCTTTCCGTCATGACTTTTTGCAAGACAGATACGGAGCCAATCGCCATAGAACATATAAAAGATATCACCGACCTTAATCACGTGCGGGGCCTGTAATCCCCCTTTTTGTTCGCCAAGTGTTACGTCGGCCTGCATGGCAATGCCCATTGGCGCCCAGTTTTTGTCCGTTAGATTTTTGGCTTCCCAGCGGTAAAACAGCCTGGTATTGCCACCACATTTGGTGTTCCTTACGCACGAGAAAATCTGCCAGGTGCCGTCTTTGGCCTGCCAGAGAGCGAAATCGACCGGCTGCTGCCCCGGGCTTGTGAACCGTCCAAGGTCGGGATTGCCGACAACCTGCCACCACGGCCCTTCAATTTCAGGCCTTAGTGCAGGTTTAGCCAAAGAAGCGCTCCCAGCCACTTGAACCCCGGAACACGCGCTTTGGAACATCAACAACAAAAACAATGTTTTCGGAAGGGATTGCAAAATAGGATTTCCATCGGCACTTTTTATCAGCATAATTTAATCCTAAAAAAAATTTTATTATCTTCAAAATTATACTTGTCTTATTGTAAGTATTTTAGTAAAATCCCCTTAGATTGTAAACAAAGGCCTATTATCGTTATAACACAGGCCCTTATTAGTAATTATTGCCGCGGAGAAATTTCCTCCGGGATTTTGTTTTGGCCAGATACGAACAATTTTTTACAAAAAAAGTATAGACTTTTAGAACACCTTGATATATAATTATTGCAGCATTTTACAGGGCTGGGATTATCTCGCTTTCTCCTCTCCCTCCGCTCCCAGCCCTGCTTTTTTTGTGCGCTGAAAACCACTAATCACCTGAAATCCTTGAGGAAAGGCAGGCTTTCACTTTCATACTTCAAGCAGTAGTTTTTCTTACTATTGCCAAGTGGTGGCTTTGCCGGTGCGTTTGTATTTGATGAAGAAGTATTGCAAAACTTCGGTCAGATTTTGTTCGTTTGGTAACGGAGGCAGCTGCTTATCCGGAAAAATTTCTAACACTCATTATTCAAAAATCTAATCAAATCTTCCGGGATATAGTCGCCGGCAAAGGCGATAATATCGCGTACCTCGCTGCTCGTCAAATCACCCTTGATTTTCCGGTTATTAATATCCACGTTTACAATTATGCCGAACCCCATATCCTGAGCAGGAACATTACCGCCACCTCTGGCGACACGCCTTAACTGAGTCGGCCTGATTTCGACATTGACGTTTTTGTCTTCGGTTGGAGTTTCGAGCAGGATACGTAAATTTTTTGTTCTCTGCCTCCAAACATCATTTTTAAAGTTGCTGGCCAAAATCTGGACTGCGTCTACCTGTCCGGTGTCAAAAACAAATTCGTGGACCACGCCCACCCGCGGTACCGCCCGGTCTATAAATTTGCTCCTTAGTTCATCCAGGGCCTTGCGAAAGATTTTATCCTTCTGGGGGATATCCAAATCCTGTACGCCGTCGATGTATAATCGCTGCGGAAAAGTAAAAAGGGGGCCTCGCACGGTCAATACGAATGTCGGCATCTCGGCGCGTTTGTTGTTGGAGAGGACGAAGGTTTTTTGTACGCGCAGCTGCTTTGGGCCCGCGATGAGGGTCTCAAACACCTGGGGGAATTGTTCTATAAGGGCGTTGCAGTAGTCCTGGAGCTTTGTTTTATCCTGCGTAAGCACGATTGGCGGCCGGATGTCCACGCCGTATTTGACCATGTGCTGAGATATATGCTCTTTGTCGAACTGGTAATTCATCGTTTTTGGCCACCTGAAAAAACTGTAACTTTACACAGTTTATAACAACAGCCACAAGAAGTCAAAGAAAACCGTATGATTATAAACC
>CAYVIT010000081.1:0-14870 GCA_964451425.1 uncultured Pirellulales bacterium | reverse complement strand
AAAAATGATTGCCCATACCCAAAGAAGGATTACGAAGGACAGCATTTTTCTGTTGTAGAAGTCGCCTACCATTGACCACACTGTGTTTTCCCTTGACTCATCGTAGGTATCTTCGATGATTTTTTTGATTTGTTCATCGTTCATTTCATGTCTCCTTAAGTTTATTTGAAATGTTTTTGATACAACTCTTTGAGCTCCTTTCTTGCCTTGGCCAGTCGCAATTTGACGGTCCCCTTCGGAATTTTCAGGGCGGTGCTTACCTCCGGGACGCTAAGCTGTTCAACCGGCCTTTTCATTCCATCTATCACAGTCTATCTACTGCGGCGAGCGATTTATTTTACTGGAAATTTTTTTGCCATACCAGCTTGATATTTGCTAATCGGATTAGAATTGCATAGCTGTTTTTGTGTTGTTATACTGATTGGATTGAATTATAGATTATATTCATTGGCCGGCTTATTGTGTAAGGAATCCTGAACTCAAAACTATTAACTCAAAACTGTTTTGGAGAGGTGTCGGAGCGGCTTATCGAGCAGCCTTGGAAAGGCTGTGTAGGGCTTGTCCCTACCGCGGGTTCGAATCCCGCCCTCTCCGTTTTTTATATTGCGGGTTGTCGGCCTTTCCGTCCATATCAGTCCCATCATCTTAATTGCGAGCATCAAAATCCTGACTCATTCGCCCATGTCACAGAGCAAAGGATTGGAAGCGGATTTTTAGGTCCGATATAGAATCGCTGTAAATGCAAAATCGCCTTCTTTGCCTTGATTGGGGGCAGCAAAGAAATGTCCTAAGCCTGCGTATGAAAACAGCCGATTATTATGGGTCAGTAAAAAAATGAGTACCGGAAACGAATAATTTAATTTGGAGGTACAAAAAATGTTGGCAGCGATAGAATGGAACAATCTTATCGTGGCACCGGTCAGTGAAATGCTGACCAAACTAATCGGCTACCTGCCTACGCTGATTGGGGCGCTGATCATCCTGACCGTAGGCTGGGTGATAGCCAAGACACTCAGACGGGTGGTAAGTCGGGCCCTGGAGGCGATACACTTCGGCAAGCTGGCGGACAAGGCGGGGATATCGGAGATTCTGAATAAAGGCGGCTTGAAGACTTCCGCCATTGAGGTGATGAGCGGGCTGGTGTATTGGCTGGCGATTATTATGGTGCTGGTCATAGTGGTCAACGCATTGGGGCTGCCCCAGGCATCAAATGTCCTCGAGAGTTTGTTTGCTTTCATACCGAGTGTCATCTCGGCCCTTTTTGTTCTGGTGGTGGGCATGTTTCTGGCGAACTTCGTGTCGGGCATCGTTCGCACGGCGGCGGGCAATGCGTCACTGCCCCGGCCTGAGATGTTCTCATCGGCCAGCCGATGGGCCATCATTATCTTTGCGGGTACGATTTCGCTCAGGGAGCTGGGCATAGCAACGCTTCTGGTAACTACTACGTTCAATATCGTCCTTGGCGGCGTTTGCCTTGCTTTGGCGCTGGCTTTCGGACTTGGCGGGAGAGATGCGGCGGCAAGGTATCTCGAGGATTGGCGGCAAAGACACACAGAGGAGAAGGCCCACAGCAAGGAAGAGATATTCAGTTGAATTTTTACCAGGCCGAGATAGCCTGATAAAACGGGAGAGAGAATCCAGGGGCTGTAAGCATTAGCTTGCAGCCCCTTTCCTTACAGCGGTTTCGAATTCCGGCTTCAGCGTTACATAGAACAGGGACGCTGTAAGTTCACCTACTTTAGCGACTCGAAGAGTTATCTCGACTTTTGACTTGTCTATTGTCCTCAAGAGCAGGCTTGAGTAAACTTATCACATCTGGGTATTTACCTACGTTTTCAACCCGGTCAGGTTGACTTTAAGCTCTTTATTTTCTCGAATCACCTCGTCCCAGGTGAGCTTTGTTTTTCTTTTCGCGGCTTCTCTGCCCAGGATGGTCGCCAGTGTAGAGTTGACACTCGGCTCAAGCGTCGGATTGTCGTAGATGCCGTTTAGAATACTTTTGTGGAAGGTATCGATATTGCGCTCGGCGCCGCGGGGATAGAGATTTACCACATCGCCGCCACGGTACCCGCCTTTATTGCCAAGTATCCGGACACGACTTGTATAACCTGTCTCGAGGTATCCATTCTGTCCCTGTGCGAAACAATCACAGCGGAACTCGAACCGGTTTCTCAAATGTTCGCCTCGATGGTTCAAGATTAGTCCGTTGGCAAATTCATAAGTGACGGAGAAGACATCGTGGGAGTCCCCGTGGGGATTATTGCGTGCGATGCGGGAACAACCCATCGCGCTGACGGGCGGACTTGCGGCTATCCATAAGGCGACGTCGACTGCGTGAATGCCTGCATTTACCAGATAGCTGCCGCCCAGTTCATCATCGTTTACCCAAATCAGATTTTGCAGTCGGCTTTCGATGGTTGCGGTCTTCGGCGGGTCGGAAAAACTTTCGTCATTGTATTCCGAGCTTAACATTGCGATATTGCCAATCTCGCCGGCCTGTATCCGCTTTATGCCTTCGATATAGAACGGGTCCGTGCGGGTTTGAAAGTCCGCCAGAAAGACTTTTTTGTTCGCCGCGGCCTTTTGGCCCATTTTAGCGATTCGCAGACAGCCGGGTACATCGCATCCCAACGGCTTGGCAATATAGACGTGACAGCCCGCTTCCACGGCGGCCTCGGTATGGTCGGGAAAGCAGTAGGGCGGCGTTTCCAGGAACACCGCGTCCACTTTGCTTGCGAGAAGTTTTTTATAATTGGACAGACCGGAAAAACACCTTGATTCGGGCACTTTGAATTGTTGGCCCGCGGCTTTTGCCGC
This sequence comes from uncultured Pirellulales bacterium, assembly GCA_964451425.1. GTDB lineage: Bacteria > Planctomycetota > Phycisphaerae > Sedimentisphaerales > Anaerobacaceae > CS2-K091. Next base: position 12,053 of record CAYVIT010000081.1, on the reverse strand, counting down.
GAGTTCAAAATAATCCGCTACGGCGGTGATTTGATAGCCTCCGTGCTGTTGCAGCATGCCGGCTATCATTTTCCCGCGGCCGCCCAGGCCGATACAGCCGACCTCGATGCGGGAATTCGCCTGCGTCCCCCTTACGAGAGACGGTTTCATAATCGTGAAGGACAGAACGGACGCACCCGCACCGGAGATAAAACTACGACGTGTTATATTATTAGTTGGTGTATTCTTTACATTATTCATACTATGCCCTCTCTTCGATTCTGATTTCTCTTTTGCCGCGTTTAGCCACGCGGTCAATCTTTTATATTTTTATAACATACCAAATCCGCAAGCCGGGTTACCTGAAGCAGATTGTGGCGTAAAGTATCGGCTCAAACTTTGGTAAATCCTTGATTGGAACAGCTCCCCAGGTAGTATTTAAGTGTCCGAGCATTCGGCTGTTTTCAAAAGTCCGGGAATATTCAACGAGTGCCTTGGTGGCTTCTAATTCTTTCCAGCCGGCGGGCCAGACCCGAAAGCCTTTTTTCAGAAACATAGGTATCGATTCGTAAGCATCACGTTTTCCATAGTGCCAATCGCAGATTATGATATCTTTGGGTATCATGTTAATCGCTCCGGCGGTGCCATTGGCGCTTGCCTCCCATTTGCTGTAGTTTATTTTACCGGCGTCGATAAGACGGTCTCCCCACATAAGCATTTCAATCTTATGTTTTTTTACAAGGTGGTTGTAATAGTCATTGACGGCTTTAGCGAAAAGCTTGGCCTTGTTTTGGCCTTTGCAGCGCGGACAACTGTCCTCGCCTATAAGAAAGACTTCGTCCATTCCTACATGTAAGGCGTCGGCTTCGAAAACAAAAATCAACTCGTCCATCAGGTCGAATACTATCCGATTGACCTGGGGATGAAGGGGACACCAGCTTCGGCAGTAAATCTGTTGGTTGTCGGTGTATTGACCGAGGGTTTCATCAAATTGAGGATACTTGACTAATAAAGGAAAAACGTTTTTACGCCACGACTGATGGCCCAGGCACTGGAATTGGGGGATAAGGCGGACATTGTGTTTCCTGCATTCGGCAACGAGTTTTTTGATTTGTTCTTTTTTGCTCGGGTTTTTTCCCTGTAACTCCGGATGGGATTCATATTCATATCCGTAATTTATCTCCGCTATGATGACATTAATACCAAGTTTTGCCAGCTCGCCTACAACTGTAGTCAACTGCTCGGTCTTTTCCTGAGATGTCATAAGGACATGTAGACCTCGCCAGTTCGGTGATTGCCCTGCAGCAAGAGCGTATGATGAGCATAGAATCGTAAGGACGCATATTATGAGTTTCCGGAATAAAAATCTTCTCATTGCTAAATCTCCTAAATTTATAATAAGGATAAAATTGTTTGCTTAGCAGTTTAATGGGCTTGGGTTATAAGTGCAAGCCCATTCTGTTTTGTGAGGATTTGTAAGGATTGACTTCGTCGAATTTGAGTATAAAATATCACTTTCGAATGTGCAGCAGTGGTGCTGGAAACGCTCGTGGAGCGAACCTTAACCGGCAACAATTATTTTTTTGCGATTCTTTTGGAGGTGAATAATGCTCGCTCTAAATCGGGGTGATAGAGACTATAAAGATAATTCATCAAGACACAAACAAAGCTCACGCCGTGAATTTCTGAAAAAGCTGGGAGCTTTGCCGGTCGCCCCCGCCGTTTTGCTTCCTTGAGCGGTAAGGCTTGAGTGGCATATCCTTTTCAAAAAGCCTGTCCCTTTGTTATTTCAGCTATGCCGCATTTGATTGCTCTTTTATTCAGATGAGTATTTGACTCGGGATACGCTAAAGGCGCTTGACTTTTTAGCGCGAATTTGGCATTATAAGTATAGAAGACAGGAGGAATGTTGCCAAAATTGTGCCAAACAGGAAAGCTCGGCGTAAGAGTTCAGATACTCCATTTTAAGAATCGGCTTGGAAAGTGAGGGATGAATAAAAGTATCTCTGGTTTTGTAAGTATGGTTTTGCCGGTGCTGATATTGGTACTTGGCTTTTCCGGTTCTATTTCGGCGGTCCAGTACGATTTGATTAAGGACGGCTGTGTCAATTGGGCCGACCTTGCCGGCTTTGTGGACCAATGGCTGGACGAGGGTTGTTCGGCTTATGATTGGTGCAGCGGTGCCGATTTCGACCATAGTGAAAAAGTTGACTTTGGCGATTATGGTTTGTTGGCGCAGGATTGGGGTGCTGTATATCCTTATGTCGCGACTTTGTTAGCCGGCCACGAGCCGTATGAGACGCATGTCGAGATTGTAGGGCCGCACTCAGGCGACCCAAGTGTAGCGATAGGGGCCCAGCTATTGGGCGGTACGGACCATCCGATATTCGGCAACGTACCTGATGCCACCGAGGGTAGGTATGTTCTCGGGATGACCTGGGACAACGAAACCGACCGCAAGGTCGAGTATGGGTACAACTTCACCGGTGGATTTACTTTTGATTTAGACGGCGTGGATGAAATCGCATTTGATGTCTTTGTGCCGACCGGAGGCCTGTTGTTTGCTGATGGGCTAATCGGCGTCTGGGATACGGTCTTCGGCTGGAACCAATCTTCTAATGTCCCTAACGCTTTTGATGAATGGTGTACCGTAGTTGTTGATGTCTCCGGTCGTTACAACGCGGGCTTGAGCGGCATCGGCGCCCTGGTGTTCGAGAATATGGGGGAAACTGGTGATATAGCAGGGACACTGTTCGTCGATAATCTGCGGCTGCGCAGCATCAATCCCGATTATTACGAGCTGACCGCTGACGGCCATGACAGCAGAATTGATTTGCGATGGCAGGCCGTATCTACCCCTGACCTTCTTGGTTACAATATATATCGTGCTGATTCTTACAGCGGCCCTTTTATTAAACTGAATAGTTCGGTTTATACACTGTCCGCATATAGTGACTTTTTCGGCGTGAACGGCCGGACGTACTATTATTATATAACGTCGGTGCTCGATGGCGGAGAGACTGCGCAATCAGGCATTGTCAGCGCCACATCTTACGCGATGACCGATGAGCAGCTTCTAACTTCCGTGCAGGAGGCGACGTTTAGGTACTTCTGGGATTTTGGTCATCCGGTCAGCGGATTGGCCAGAGAGGGACTTTTTCACGGCCGTGATATGTGTGCTGTCGGCGCTTCGGGTTTAGGATTGATGAATATCATAGTCGGTGTCGAACGTGGATTCGTAAGCCGAGACGAAGCTGCCGAGCGAATTTTGAAGATACTGACATTCCTGGATGAAGAGGCCGTCCGGTATCACGGCGCGTGGTCGCACTGGCTTAACGGCGCAACCGGCCAGACGATTCCCTTCAGCGAATATGATGATGGTGGTGACATTGTCGAGACCGCATACCTGATAGAGGGTATGCTCGCCGTGCGGCAGTACTTCAATTCAAGCAACTCGGTGGAGACGCAAATCCGCAGCAGGATTAACCGGATGTGGGAAGATGTGGAATGGGATTGGTATCTGCGTTATCCGGATGGCCAGGTGTTGTACTGGCACTGGTCGCCGAATTACGGCTGGGCGATGAATATGCCCGTTGTCGGATACAATGAGTGCATGATTGCGTATCTGTTGGCGATTGCTTCGCCGACACATCCGATACCCGCTTCGTGTTATTACAACGGCTGGGCCAGAGAATCCTGGTATGCAAACGGCAATACCTACTATGGTTATCATCAGTGGGTAGGACCGGCGTATGGCGGGCCGCTGTTCTTTACCCATTGTTCCTATGTGGGATTTGACCCACGTAACAAGAGCGATAGTTACTGCAGCTACTTCGATAACAGCCGCAATATCTCTCTTATTCATCGTGCATATTGCATAGATAATCCGAGCAACTTTGCCGGCTACAGTGGATTGGTATGGGGCCTGACTTATAGTACGAATCCCTGGGGCGGTGACGACCATTCGCCTACCAACGACAACGGCACTATTACTCCAACCGCCGCCCTTGGTGCCATGCCTTATACGCCGGATGAGTCTTTGGCTACCTTAAAGCACTTCTACCACGTTTACGGAGATAGATTATGGGGGCCTTTTGGCTTCCGTGACGCCTTTAATCTCACAGAGAACTGGTTCTCGCAAACTTATCTGGGCATCAACCATGGTACTACCGTACCTATGATTGAGAACTATCGCAGCCAGTTGTGCTGGAATTTGTTTATGGCAAATCCCGAAATTCTGCCGATGCTGGAGGCTATCGGCTGGAGCATAGGCCCATCACCTTCCCCGTAAGGGACTCAATTGACGCGTATTTATTGAGTTACCTTCTAAAGCTCCCTCCAATAATACTATTGCAAATGTATAGGATTCCCTGTATAGTTATTGGGACAATAGTAACGATTTTCAAAGGTCTTCTGAAAGGTGTTGTAGGGTAAGTAACCAACGTGGGTCAATTCAAGAAAAAAAGAGGAGTGCAAGAAATGAAAAAGATAAGAAAAACTAATCTCGGTCCGGCTTATTTATTATTGGTGGTTATTGTCTTTCTGCCGCAAGGTGCAGCCTGTGGGGAAAATGCGCTGAATCAACATCCCGAAGGATTTGTGGCCCTGTTTAACGGCAAAGATTTGACCGGCTGGAAAGGGCTGCTGTCAAGTCCTTATGATAATCCCGTTAAGCGGGCCAAGTTAAGTCCCGAAGAATTGGCCAAAGAGCAGGCCAAGGCGGACAAATCCATGCGCGAGCACTGGAAGGTCGAAGACGGTATCCTAAAATTCGACGGCAAGGGATTCAGCCTTGCCACTTTGCGGGATTATGAAGACTTCGAGTTACTGGTCGACTGGAAAATTGTCAACCCGCGCGGTGACAGTGGTATCTATCTGCGGGGTACGCCGCAGGTACAGATTTGGGACCCTGACCAGCATAAGATAGGCTCCGGCGGTCTCTATAATAATCAGAAAAATCCCAGCAAGCCTGCTATGATAGCGGACAATCCTATCGGCCAGTGGAACGCGTTTCGTATCAGGATGGTCGCCGAGCGGGTCACGGTGCATCTTAACGGAAAGCTCATTGTTAATAAGGTTGTGTTGGAGAATTACTGGGACCGCTCGCAGCCCATTTTTCCTTCCGGCCAGATCGAATTGCAATGTCACGGTAACCCGATTCATTTCCGCAATATCTATATTCGCGAAATCCCGCGCGACGAAGGCCCGCGAGGCCTGACTGAAGAGGAAAAAGCGGCTGGTTTTGTTTCCCTGTTCAACGGCAAAGACCTTACGGGCTGGGTAGGTGATACCGACGGTTATGTCGCCAAAGACGGCAGGATTATCTGCCAAAAAGGCGGTAATGTTTATGCCAAGGATGAGTATAGTGACTTTATTTTTCGGTTTGAATTTAAGCTGACGCCGGGGGCCAATAACGGCCTTGGCATTCGCACGTCCCTAAATGTTGATGCGGCCTATCAAGGAATGGAAATTCAGATACTTGATGATACCGCCGACCAATATAAGAAACTGCGGCCGTATCAATATCACGGCTCCATTTATGGTGTGGTTCCGGTAATAAGGGGTTGTCAAAAGCCGGTGGGACAGTGGAATTGTCAGGAGGTTATGGCCAGGGGAGGGCAGATTCGGGTCACGCTCAACGGCGGTATCGTTGTAGATGCCGATATCAGTCAAATCACAGAGACGATGGACCACAGACCCCATCCGGGCCTCCATAGAGAAAAGGGCCATATCGGCTTTCTGGGCCATGGCTCCCAGCTTGAGTTTCGCAATATTCGCATTAAGCAATTAAACTAAAAGATAAAAAGGAGAAGGACTTATGGAAGACAGAAAGATTGAGCGCCGTGACTTTTTAAAGATGACCGCCGCAGCCGCTGTTGCACCGAGCATGCTGACAGCAACCATCCCCTCTGCGAAGGCTCAAGAGAAAAAGAAGTTGTATAAGGCCCTGATTATAAATATGCTGCCCGGAAATTTGTCGGATGCGGGAAAATTTCGCCTGGCCAGGAAATGTGGTTTCGAAGGAGTTGAAGCCAAACCGATGAAGGACCTCAAAGCGGCGGCTGAACAGGCAAAGATAGCCAGAGAGGAAGGGACACCGATTCACAGCCTGCTGTATGGCTGGTGGCCGCCCTTTACGAACAGGGACCCGAAAGTTGTCGGCAAGAGTATTGAAGAGATGGAAAATGCCCTGCGCTGCGCCAAGGTTATGGGAGCGAAAACCGTATTGCTGGTACCCACGCGTGTCACTGAGGATTTCAGTTATCAGGATGCGTACAAGTGGTCTCAGGAATACGTCGGCAGGCTGATACCCACCGCCGAGCAGACCCGTGTTGTTGTTGCGGTTGAAAATGTATGGAATATGTTCCTGTTAAGTCCCCTCGAATTTGTCCGTTATTTGGACGAGTTAAATAGTCGCTGGATAAGGTCGTATTTTGATGTGGGCAACGTTATTATTTACGGCCACGCCCACCATTGGATTCGGACCTTGGGTAAAAGGATTGTGAAAATTCACCTGAAGGACTTCAAACGCAGCGGATACCAATGGAAAAATCTGCTGGACGGCGATGTCAATTGGCCCCAGGTGCGCAAGGCGCTGGACGAGGTCGGCTACAACGGCTATATGACGGCGGAGCTTTCGGGCGGCGACGAAGCCCACCTGACCGACATTGCCGGGCGTATGGACCGCATTATCGCTATGTAAAGATTGGGCATTTCGCACAAATGTCGGGATGCAATTTTGTCGATAAATTATTGGCCTTTGTGCAGATTTTCAGTGTAATTTCGGATACACAGTAAGGTCGATGATGATGATGTTTGTGTAATTCCATAATTTTGTGTCTCTTTCGTTGAGAGGAGGATAACATGCGATACGTAAGCTATTTGCTCTTAATTTCAGTATGTGTTGCTCTCACAGCACCTGCCGGTTTCAGCCAGGCACGAAGTCATCCGTTTACAATTCACGATTTGCTTTCTATGCAGCGTTTATCCGACCCGCAGGTTTCTCCCGACGGCAAGCGCATCGTTTTTGTGCTGGCCAAAACCGACCTTGAGGAAAACAGCTCGCAAACAGACCTTTGGATGGTTCGAAGCGATGGGAAAGACCTTCGCCAGTTGACGTCACATAAGGAAAGGGATTCGAGTCCCCGATGGGACCCGGACGGCAAGACCATCTGGTTTCTGTCGTCACGTTCGGAGTCTTCGCAGGTCTGGCGTATTCGAATTGACGGCGGGGAGGCACTGCAGGTCAGCGATGAGCCGCTCGATGTCGGCAACCTTGTCGTGGCGCCCGACGGAAAACACATAGCTTTTACAATGGAAGTGTTTCCGGATTGTAACGGCCCCGCTGAGACGAAGAAAAAACTTGATGAGAAAGAAGAGAACAAAGCGACCGGACGGATGTACGATAAACTTTTTATTCGCCACTGGAACAGATGGAAGGACGGCCGGCGTTCCCATTTGTTTGTTAAGCCTGCCGAGGGAGGCGAGGCGGTCGACGTAATGGCTGGAATGGATGTTGATTGTCCCTCCAAGCCTTTTGGCGGGCCCGGAGAGATGACGTTTACGCCGGATGGTAAAGCCCTCATCTTTGCTGCACGCGATGCCGGGAAAACAGAGCCTTGGTCGACCGATTTTGACCTATACCATGTAACCGTTAATGCCTTTGACCCGCCGAAGTGTATAACCAGGGAAAACAAGGCCTGGGACACATCGCCGGTGTTTTCGCCGGACGGAAAGACCCTCGCATACCTTGCGACGACCAGGCCCGGCTACGAATCCGACCGGGTTCGAATCATCCTGCGTCCCTGGCCCGATGGTAAGGAAAGGGTGCTGACGGAGAACTGGGACTGTTCGATGCCTTTATGGTACGGCAGCGGGGCACTGTGCTTTTCGCAGGACGGCAAGACGATTTATACGACAGCTCTGAACGTGGGCCAAAACTCGTTATTTGCCGTTGATGTCCAGACGGGCAATGTTAAAACCATAGTCAAAGAGGGTTTCTCAAGCTCACCCGCTGTGGCAGGCAAGCGAATCGTTTTTTGTCTGCATAATTTCAAATCTCCGACCGACCTGTATTCGGTCAATCCCGACGGCAGTGACCTTCGCGCAATCACCGAGGTCAATAAAGACAGAGTCGCCCAGGCACGAATGGGTGACTACGAACAGTTCAGTTTCGAAGGCTTCAACAAAGAGACGGTGTACTGCAATGTGGTCAAGCCGGTTGATTTTGACCCGGACAAAAAATACCCGGTTGTTTATCTTATCCACGGCGGTCCGCAGGCCTCTTCGGTCAACCAATTCAGCGGCGTCCAGACGTATGCAGGGGCGGGGTATGCCGTTGTTATGGTGGACTTTCACGGCTCTGCCGGTTACGGCCAGGTCTTTACGGATTCCATCCGGGACGACTGGGGCGGAAAGCCGCTGGAGGACCTGCGCAAAGGACTGGCCGCGGCGTTGGAGCGTTATCCCTGGATGGACGCGGGGCGGGTCGGTGCAATGGGCGGTTCGTACGGCGGTTATATGATTAACTGGATTGCCGGCAACTGGCCCGAGCGTTTCCGGTGCCTGGTCAATATCTGCGGACTCTTTGATGTGCGGGCGATGTACTATTCCACGGAGGAATTATGGTTTCCCGAATGGGACCTGAAAGGGACGCCCTGGGAGAATCCACAGAGCTTTGAAAAGCAAAATCCCGCCAATTTTGTAAGCAACTGGAAGACGCCAATGCTGGTTGTCCATGGCGGACGGGATTTTAGAGTACCCGATACGCAGGGAATCTCCACGTTCACCGCTTTGCAGCGGCGCGGCATCGAGAGCAAGCTGCTTTACTATCCTGACGAAGGACACGGTATAGGCAGGCCGCATAACAGGATTCAGTACATTGAGGCGGTTATTGCCTGGTTTGACCGCTGGCTTAAAGACTAACGCTTATCCGCCGAAACGCCCTGTCGACCATATTCGGGTGATGCAATATCTGCGCAGCATTTCACTGCATCCGCTGCCGGGAAGATATCCTTGTCTGATATGTTGCATAGCGATGCTCTCATTACAGGTTATTGCCCGCTGGAAACTCAATGTTGATGGATATTCAAAATGATTCGCCGTCGATGCAGGCTGGAATTCGGTCGTTGATTCGTGTATTATGCGGTTCAGAAACGCGGCTGTTTGAAGGCTGAATGAAGATGCCGGATTGATAGGGGCCTCGCGGCGCCGGCTATCAGTAGTGGGCGGATGTTTCTGCGGGGCCTCGAAAACCTCTATTGCATCGGCACGGATTCAAGATAAGCAATGGGTACATTTGAAATATCAAATTAAGGGAAATGCTATGAATATTCGCATACAATTGTGTATCTCAATCATTCTAATAATGTTCGGCCAGTGTGGGTTACAGGCGGATGGCTCAAGTAGCAGCGAAGTTGTCACGATTCATGTGGATGCCGGGGTAACGGGTAAACCTCTTCGACACGTATGGCAGTATTTTGGCTATGATGAATGTAATTATACCACGACACCGAATGCGAAAGAGTTGATGTCTACGCTTGCAGATATCAATCCCGAAAAGGTATATCTTCGTCAGCATTTTCTGCTTGCCAGCGGCGATGGTAGACCATCGCTGAAGTGGAGCTCTTCGAATGTTTATACTGAGGATTCCGCCGGTAATCCCGTTTACGATTGGCGGATAATGGATGAGATGATGGACGCGATTGTTGCGTCGGGCTGCCGGCCGCTAATCGAAATCGGCTTCATGCCGAAAGACCTCTCTGCCAGGCCGGAGCCTTACAAAAGCAGTGACCCGTTCGAAATGAAAGGATATGGAGTTTATTATCCTCCGAAAGATTACGAGAAGTGGGCCGAACTGATACGACGATGGGCGCGCCATAGTGCCCAGAGGTATCGGGGTGTTGAAGAGGGGTGGTTGTGGGAATTGTGGAATGAGCCTAATATCAGGTATTGGCAGGGGACCTTTGAGCAGTATTGTAAGCTCTTTGACTATACGGAGCGTGCGCTGCACGAAGTCCTGCCGAAAGCAGTTTTTGGTGGGCCGCATACGGCCGGTGCGCCGCCGTTTCTTCGCCGGTTCCTCGAACATTGTCTTAAAGGTAAGAATTACGTCACCGGGCGGAAGGGTACACGGCTGGACTATGTCGGATTTCATTCCAAGGGCAGGACCGGATATGTCGACGGCCATCCCCAGATGGATTTGGGCCGGAACCTGCGGACCAACCAGCGCGGCTTTTCCATCATTGCCCAGTTTCCCCCATACCGCGGCACGCCCGTCATCATCGGCGAATGTGACCCGGAGGGGGCGGCGGCTCTCTCTTCCCGCGTCAATCCCGCCAACGGCTACCGTAACGGCAGCGCTTACGCGGCTTACGAAGTCGCCCTGATGAAGCATACCCTCGACCTGGCGGCCCGCGAGGGTGTGAATCTGCAGGGGGTATTGACCTGGGCATTCATGTTCGACGGAAAGGAATACTTCGAGGGCTTTCGTACACTGTCGACGAACGGAATCCACAAACCGGTACTGAACGCCTTCAAGATGCTGGGAATGCTCCAGGGCAGACGAGTCCCCGTGACAAGCAGCGGTGCTCTCGGGTTGGAGCGCATTCTTGAGGAAGGTTTTCGGGACAAGCCGGATGTTGACGTCCTGGCCGCTGCCACCGAGGAAACAGTACAGGCACTTGTTTGGAACTATCATGACGATATGGTCAAGGCCGAACCTGCCCCGGTAAGGATGACCGTCAAAGCTCCACAGAACGGCGCAAAACGGGCGCGTCTAATCCACTACCGAATCGACGATACTCACAGCAACGCTTACACACGTTGGCTCGAACTAAACAGCCCACAGAAACCCGCGCCGGATGTGTTGGCTCGGTTAAAAGCCGCCGCCGAGCTTGAGCTTCTGGGGCCGGTCCGGTTTTGCGATGTTCGCAATGGGAAAGTGGAGCTGAATTTCTCTCTTCCCAGGTACGCAGTTTCATTGGTCGAAATTCGCTGGTGCCGGTAACGACCGTTTGGTTCTCCCTTCAACCTTTGTGTTGTGATAGTGAGGCCAATGCGAACAGCAACAATTTCTTAGTGAATTTGTCATTCTTGTTAGTTAAAATATAACGACCGGCTACCCGAAAACAGGGACAGGTCAAAACGATGGCCGTGAGCCGGAAGTAAAAGTAAAGGTGATCCGATAGGGTCGGTAACTAAAATCGTTAGCTGCACTATATAAGGAGTCAATTCAATGAAGTACACAGGTAAAATCACGATTCATACGGTAATGCTGGCGGCTGTTTTACTGGTAGTAGCGGGATTTCTTTGCTCGTGCTGCGAATGTGGCCGGTCGGCCAAAGACCTCAGTAAGCCGGGCGAAAAGATAAAGGCCCTTGTAGTTACCGGCGGGCACTCTTTTGAGCATAAGCCCTTCATTTCACTCTTTGAAGGATACGATGATATCGATTACGTCGAGGCCCAGTTGAAAGACGACAGCGAGATATTCGAGGACATTACCGGCTGGGATTACGATGTTATCGTGTTTTTCAATATGACGCAGAATATATCGCCGAAGAGGCAGGAAAATTTCACAAAGCTGGTAAAAGACGGCGTCGGCGTCGTGGCCCTGCACCACTGCATGGGCTCCTTCCAGCAATGGCCTGAGTATATCAAAATCATCGGCGGAAGGTACAATTTTAAGGCATCCGAAGAAGGCGGTGTCAAACGCGAGGCGAGCACGTATAAACACGATGCGGACTATACCGTCCATATTGAGGATACACAGCATCCGGTTACGCGGGGACTCAGTGACTTTGAAATACACGACGAGACATATAAGAAATGCAGCTTCGAAAAAGACAACCATTTGCTTTTGACCACAAGCCATCCCGATAGCGATAGAGAGCTTGGCTGGGTGCGGAATTATGGAAACGGTAAGGTCTGTTTCATCATGGTCGGCCACGGCCCAAGTGTCTACGCACACCCAACCTATCGCCAATTAGTGGCACGGTCGATACGGTGGTCTGCAAACTGACTAAATGAAAGAAAGTATTTGGAAATAAATTGCAAGGGCGCAAGGAAATGAACAT
>CAYVIT010000080.1:0-15015 GCA_964451425.1 uncultured Pirellulales bacterium | reverse complement strand
TCCAGGTGGGTATCGACCTGGGGGGTATGGTCCGCGCGGGCCATCCCGGCTGGACCGCCTGGGGCGGACACGGCAGCGGACGCAAAATGCCCATTGTCTTTGCCGGAATTCTACTGGGCGATGACGAACCGGCCAAAATCAACCGGTCATTTACTAAGGTGAGCTTTGGCGAGGATGAGCAGACCACCTACGACAACTGCTGGACCGGGGCGAAAGTCGTCTTTGCCGGGCACTCGGGAATCGACGCGGCGACCGGGGACGGCCGGTCACGAGGCAGCGGCTGGGGACCCTACGAACATACGCCGCCTTCGCAGTGGGACGATGGTAAGAACACCAGCGAGAGTTATCGCCGATGCTGCACGAGCGTCGGCTGGGTCGCCCAGGCCCTGGCCCTGCGACTCATGCACGCCGAGAAGTCCTGGAACCACGACGCCTTTTTCGATTATGTGGACCGCTGGATGTACGAAGACGACTCGGCCTTCGTGAAGACCATCAAGGAGGCGACCGGCCGCGACCACGACAAAGAATGGGCAAGACAGGGTCAGGCCTGGGATGCATTCGTAAACGAGATGTGGGCCAGGCACCGCCCGACACTGCCGGCACCGACCGATGGCTGGAAGCAGAAACACGATGACGCCTATCACCGTTCGGCCATCACGGAACAATCCGGGGCACCCTTGCCGCCGGGTGTGAAAGCGGTCTGGGATTTGAGCAAGGCGTATCGTGAGACAACGCCCACGCGAGAGCGGATATGCATCAATGGTCTGTGGCGCTGGCAGCCGGCCGACGAGGATACGAACACCGTGCCCGCCGACAAGTGGGGCTACTTCAAGGTCTCGGGGAGCTGGCCGGGAATCACCGATTATATGCAGAAAGACTGCCAGACGGTTTATGCCCATCCGAACTGGAAAAACAAGAGTCTGCGCAGCATCACCGCGGCTTGGTACCAGCGTCATATCATCGTTCCCGCCGAATGGGTTGGTCGGCGTGTCACCATCCGAGCCGAGTACCTGAACTCCTACGCGACTGTCTACTTGGATGGTCGGGATATGGGGGCCATCGTTTTCCCGGGCGGCGAGCTTGACATCACGGCCGCCTGCCGTCCGGGCGCAACGCACGTTCTCAGCATGTTCGTAGAGGCAATGCCGCTCAAGGGCGTCATGCTCTCGTACAACGACACCAACGCAGCCAGGCAGGTGAAAGGCTCTGTGGCACGCCGCGGCCTGTGCGGCGACGTGTACCTCGTCGGCACGCCTATGGGCGCGCGCATCGCCGACGTTAAGGTGGACACGTCGGTGCGCAAGTGGGAAATTACGTTCGATGCCGCACTGGAAGACCTCGCCGCAGAATCACAGTATGCTCTTCGTGCCCGGATCACGGACAATGGCCGCAGCGTCGGGGAGTTCACGAGCAAGCCCTTCAAGAAAAGCGACCTCAAGGATGGCCGCGTGGCATTTACCGAGAAATTCAAGCCCGAGAGACTCTGGGACGTTCATACACCTCAAAACACATACCACCTCAATCTCTCGCTCCTGGAGGCCGACGGAAAGGTGCTGGACGCCGGCGGCCCCGTACGCTTCGGATTCCGCGAGTTCTGGATTGACGGCCGCGATTTCTTCCTGAATAACACCCGCATTTTCCTGTCCGCTGTCCCTCTGGACAATGCCCATATCGGGGCGGCGACGGCGAACTATGCGGCAGCCCGCCAGAGCTTGAAACGGCTCAAGAGCTTCGGTATCAACTTCGTCTATACGCACAACTACGGCTGCGAGCCGGGCACACATCTGAGCTTCACAGAGGTCCTGAACGCTGCGGACGACGTAGGGATGCTCGTGGCCTTTTCTCAGCCGCACTTTGGCCAATACGAATGGGAAGCGACAGACGCCGATGAGACCAACGGCTACGCTCGCCACGCGGAGTTTTACGTACGTGCGGCGCAGAACCATCCGTCGGTTGTGTTCTACTCCATGAGCCATAACGCGACCGGGTACAACGAGGACATGAACCCGGACATGATAGATGGAATACAGAATCCCCGCGACACGTGGTCTTTGAGGAACTCTAAGCGAGCTTCGCGCGCCGCAGCAATTGTGAAGGGCCTCGACTCCGGCCGCATCGTTTATCACCACTCATCGGGGAACCTGGGCCCCATGCATACGAGCAACTTCTACGCGAACTTCGTCCCCATCCAGGAGATGTCCGACTGGTTCGAACACTGGGCGACCATGGGCGTGAAACCGATTTTCACATGCGAGTATAGTGTCCCTTTTCCCTGGGATTGGACGATGTACCGCGGGTGGTACCAGGGCAAGCGGTCCTTCGGCAGCGCAAAAGTGCCGTGGGAGTTCTGCCTCGCTGAGTGGAACTCGCAGTTCTTTGGGGACCGGGCGTTCAATATCAGCGAGATGGAGAAAACGAACCTGCGCTGGGAGGCCAAGCAGTTCCGGGCCGGCAATCTCTGGCACCGATGGGACTATCCTTCCCCGGTAGGTTCGAGCATCTTCGCCGAACGGCAGCCTGTATATGCAATGTATTTCACCGACAACTGGCGCGCTTTTCGCACGTGGGGAATGTCGGCGAACTCCCCGTGGGACCACGGGCATTATTGGACGCTGCGCGACGGTGTCGATAATAGCCGTAAGGAGTTCCATGTTGACTGGGAGAATCTGCAGCGCCCGGGTTTCAGCCCGGACTACATCGAGCAGCGGTACGAACGGGTGGACCTGGCCTTTGAGCATTCGGACTGGATTCCCACGGTCGCGGCGCAGGCCCTGATTCGCAACAACCAGCCCCTGCTTGCTTACATCGGCGGCAAGCCGGCAGCATTCACAAGCAAAGACCACAATTTCCTGCCGGGCGAGACGGTCGAAAAACAGCTTATCGTCATCAACAACTCCCGCGAAGCTGTGAGAGCGAATTGCGAGTGGTCTTTCGGCCTGCCCCGGACAGTCGCCGGCAAAAAGGAAATCACCGTACCGACTGGGGAACAGGAACGTATTCCGTTGCGCTTCGAATTGCCTGCCGCTCTGGCCTCCGGCAAGTATGAACTCAGTGCGACCTTCAGGTTCAGCAACGGGCAGACCCAGACGGACTCCTTCTCGGTCGATGTTATGCCTCGCCTACAAGCTCCCCGGATGGGCGGGAAGATTGCGCTCTTCGACCATAAAGGCCAGACCGGTAAGCTGCTGAAGAAGATGGGGATTCTGTACAAGCTTGTAGATGCGAACACTGACATCTCGGCATACGATATCCTCATCGTTGGCAAGTCCGCCCTGACGGTGGACGGTCAAGCACCGGATATCACACGCGTACGCGATGGCTTGAAGGTGTTAATGTTCGAGCAGACATCGGATGTGCTGGAGAAGCGGTTCGGATTTCGCGTGGCGGAGTATGGCTTACGGCGGGTCTTCAAGCGAGTGCCCGACCATCCGCTTCTGGCCGGGATCGATTTGGAGCACTTGCGCGACTGGCGAGGCGAGGCGACAATCCTGCCCCCGCGCCTAAAGTACGAGTTGAATCCCCGCTTCAACGGTGCGCCGAGTGTCAGTTGGTGTGGGATACCTGTCACTCGCCTCTGGCGGTGCGGCAATCGTGGCAATGTTGCTTCTGTCCTCATCGAGAAGCCCGCACGAGGCGATTTCCTGCCTATCTTCGACGGCGGCTACAGCCTCCAGTACAGCCCGCTGATGGAGTACCGCCAAGGCAGGGGTATGGTCCTCTTCTGCCAGATGGACATTACCGGGCGCACAGAAGCTGACCCTGCGGCTCAGACGCTTGCCCGAAACATTCTCCAGTACGTATCGTCCTGGCAGCCGGCTCCGAGGCGGACGCTCATCTACGTCGGCGAGCCTGCCGGGAGGCAGCACTTAGAATCCGCAGGTGTATCTCTGGCTTCCTACGACGGGGGGAGCCTGTCCGCCGACCAGGTCCTCGTTGTCGGTCCCGGTGGTGGGCGGAAGCTTGCGGCCGACGCCGCAGCCCTCGCTGACTGGCTGAAAGCAGGCGGCAACCTGCTGGCGGTCGGGCTCGACGAGCAGGAAGTGAATGCATTTCTACCGCTGAAGCTCCGCATGAAGGAGGCCGAACACATCGCGGCCTATTTTGAGCCGTTGGCCTTTAATTCCCTTCTCGTGGGAGTCGGACCGGCGGATGTACACAGTCGTGAGCCGCGGAAACTGCCCCTCGTTTCGGCGGGAGCCACGGTAATCGGCGATGGCGTCCTGGCCGGAGCGGAGCACTTGAACGTCGTCTTATGCCAGCTCACGCCATGGCAATTCGACTACAAGAAACTCTACAATCTAAAGAGAACGTTCCGCCGTACCAGCTACCTCCTCACGCGACTGTTGGCCAACATGGGAGCGGCCGGGTCGACGCCGGTTCTGGAGCGCTTCAGCAGTCCAGTGGACGCATCCAAGGCCGAGAAGCGGTGGCTGGAAGGTCTCTACATGGATACGCCGCAAGAGTGGGACGACCCTTACCGGTTCTTCCGCTGGTAGTGGTAATTTGCCGGTCTAAAGTTGTATTGGCTTGGTCGGTGGTGCGTAAAGATTGGCGTCTCCATGGTAGCGGCTAACAAGTGTGGCATGACGTTGATGACGATGGCAAAACCTGGCCAATTCATGCGAGGCATAGCCGCCATCGCCCAAAAACACGAATTTTCGCCGTGGAAATTCACAAGTTTTAGATGACCCGGAAAGCCCCGACACCGGGATTAGCCTCTTCGGCGTGACGGTCGACATGGGCGCCTACGAGTTTCAGCTTTGCCGAATCCCCGGTGACATCAACTGTGACGGCGTGGTGGACTTCAAAGACCTGGCGATACTCTGCAATAACCGGCTTGCAGGCACCAAGCCGGAATTGTAACCATATAACTTGTCAAACACAGCACAGGGCCGTGAGTATTAACGAAGAGTCTGTTTGTCAACAATTTAATCAATAGAATTGCCACCCCAATGAGATAACGCTTCGCTATCCCACAGGGTAAACTCACGGGGCAAGCAGAGGGCACAGAGAGAAAAAAGTTTATCAGGTAATCAGGATGTGAATATCCAATATCGAACAAGGAATGTCGAATGTCGAAGTGAAGGGGGGATTGTACTGGTATTCGGGCGGAGGGTGTGTTAGAATAGGCTGATATAACCAGATACGAGGATTGGCAGCCATGAGAAGGTACACTGTATTAAGGTCAATTATGTCAGTTTGGTTTGTTTTGCTGATGTTCCATATCTTCTGTCCCGCGACGGCGTGGGCGGTGAGACCGCAGGCGGAGGAGTTTCACTTACGCAACCAGTGGATGGGCCCACTATTCGCCACGACGGAGCAGGTCTCTCGTCCCCATCTGAAACTGCTTTACGAAGACGCGGCAGAAGGGATTTCGCGCAAACGCTCCTGGCGCGGCACACCGTATCAGCTGGGTGACAAAACCTATTCTCACGGCCTTGGATTCAATTCCACCAAGCATCTGCTGGTAGTCCTGGGGCAGCCGGCGGAACGATTCGTTGCGGATGTGGGATTGGAGAACAACGACGATACGCGGCGCGGTGCGGCGATGGGGCACGGCTCCGTGACGTTCCATGTACTCGTCGATGGTAAGGAGGTCTTCGCCACGCCGGTGCTCCGGTTAAAGGATGGGGCACACGCCGCCAACATACCGCTGAAAGGCGCCGGTCAGTTCGAAATCCGCGTTAAGGACGGCGGCGACGGTCGCAGCTGGGACCAGGCACTCTGGGCCGACGCGGTAGTGAAGCTTCAGGACGGCACCAGCGTGAGACTACAAGATTTGCCTCTGGAAAGTACCGGCGGCAGAAGACTATCGCTCACCGAGCCACCGTTCTCGTTCTTCTACGACGGTAAACCTTCAACGGGACTACTCAAGCGCTGGCAAGTCAAACGCGACACGCAGAAACTCGATGCACAGCGCACTGAGCATACACTGGTTTACAGTGACTCCGAAAGTGGCTTGCAGATTCGTTGTGTTCTCATTGAATATCACGATTTTCCCACGGTGGAATGGACGCTGTACTTAAAGAATACCGGCTCCACCAACACACCGATTATTGAAAAGATTCAGGCACTTGATGTCGAGCTGAGCCGAAGCAGCGATGAACAGTTTCTGTTACACCATAACATCGGTTCACCCGCCAACGGTAACGACTACGGCCCGCTGGAAACACTACTGGGGCCTGGTGCTACCAAGCGGATTGCCGGTACGGGAGGGCGTCCGACGAACACAGACTTCTCTTACTTTAACCTGGAATGGTCCGGCGAAGGGATTATTGTCGCCGTTGGCTGGCCGGGACAGTGGGCGGCGGAGTTTGTGCGAGACAACGCACGCGGTTTGCACCTCCGCGCGGGACAGGAATTGACGCGATTCAAGCTGCTGCCCGGCGAGGAAGTCCGCGGCCCGCTAATCGTGTTACAGTTCTGGAAGGGCAGTTGGATTGCAGCGCAGAACGTCTGGCGCCGCTGGATGATGGCCCACTCCATGCCAAAACCAGGCGGCAGGCTTCCCCAACCACAGTTGCTTGCCTCCAGCTCGCGCCAATACAACGAGATGATAGATGCAAACGAGAACAACCAAATCATGTTCATTAACCGCTACCTGGCCGAGAACATCAAACTGGATTACTGGTGGATGGATGCCGGCTGGTATGTGCATCATGGCGGCGGCTGGCCGCGTGTGGGTACGTGGGAAGTGGATGCCAGTCGTTTCCCACGTGGACTGCGGGCAATCTCAGACTACGCACACAGCAAGGATATAAAGATACTGGTTTGGTTTGAGCCGGAGCGGGTGGCCGCCGACACGTGGCTGACGAAGAACCATCCGGAGTGGGTGCTGGGCGGCGCCAAGGGCGGTCTGCTCAATCTGGGCAATGATACTGTGCGGAAGTGGTTGACCGAGCATGTGGACCGGCTGCTGAACGAACAGGGCATCGACCTCTACCGTCAGGATTTCAACATGGACCCTCTGGCCTACTGGCGTGGTGCCGATGCGCCGGACCGCCGGGGCATCAGCGAAATCAAACACGTCACGGGCTATCTCGCCTACTGGGACGAATTACGCCGCCGACATCCAAACATGCTCATCGACTCATGCGCGAGCGGCGGGCGCCGTAACGACCTTGAGACGATGCGTCGCGCAGTGCCATTGTGGCGGAGTGACTATGCATTCGAAGCCATCGGCCACCAATGCATGATGTATGGTCTGTCGTTGTGGCTTCCTTTTCACGGCACCGGCACGGTTTTTACTCGCAACGCATCCTACTACGGCAGCGGCCGCACACCCGTCGAGCCTTATGCTTTCTGGAGCAACGCCGGTCAAAGCACCGGCTTTGGCATCGACGTACGCTTGAAGGACCTCGACTACGCCGCGATACGCCGCCTCATCGGTCAATGGCGCCAAATTGCTGCGAACTACTACGGCGATTTCTATCCGCTAACGCCCTGGACTCGTGACGACACGGTTTGGATGGCCTGGCAATTCGACCGGCCGGAGCCGGGCGAGGGCATGGTCCAGGTCTTCCGAAGGCATAACAGCTTCTATGAGTCCGCACGTTTCAATATGTTCGGCCTGGATCCGGAAGCAAACTATCTGATGTCCAACCTCGACACGGGGGTACGAGAGAGTCACAGTGGTCGCGAGTTGCTGGACGATGGACTGCCGGTGACCATTTCGGCCAAGCCGGGCGTGGCGATTCTGACCTATCGCAAGCAACAATGAGGATTCCGATACTTGGTCACTTCGATATCGTTCTACAGCCATAACAGCCTATCTTTCTATAGTTACGTCCACACCAATTCAGACTATCTCGTCAGGGGACGTTTTACAGAAGAATTGATGCTCCTTCGAACGCTAATCTCCCCCCATCTAATCATATCAAAACCACGATAAGCCATGGATATTTCCCGAAAATTTTCATCTTTGAAGGGATTGGTTGTCAAGGTGTATATTAAGACAGGTTATCATTGAATTTTTGGCGGGTGCACTTTTTGAGCACGGACATTGAAAACGTTGCTAAATGTTCACTTTTTTATAAATCCCTGATGCTAAATGGCTTATGGAATGGCCATTTTCGCAGAATTGGCAGATAAGGGATTGTGCGGGTGCGTCAAGCCAAAAAAGCTGAGAAACAGTGAATACAAAGTATGCCTAAACAGAGGAACTATGGTACATATAGAGTAGATGTTTCGATGTATTTGGTGAGAGAAAGTCGACTAAAATCTAACAGGAAACCTCAAACTGCTTTATATGAATATTAGTATTTGAGTCTAATGCGATATTTATCATTGTGCCTTAGGGCCCGCCTGTCGTGACTGCACGATGTGTTTATTTGAACTTCCGCCTCTTCATCTTTCGCAGTGACTATATTCACACTTAAAGTCGCGCCGTGAATGCTCATGGAGGAGACATCCAACTCTATAGGTCTATCAAAGGTTTCTTTGCCTTCATTTTTGATATTCCGCTTGGCCCAGGCCAAACCACTTGTTGCCAGGTTCCTCTCGCATGCCTGAAGGTAAGCAGTATCTGATTGGAACAGGATCTTATTCGCACTGCCGGTTAAAACGATCATCTCGGCCCCGATTAAAGCTATTGCCACTACTAAAAGTATCAACACAAAACCATTTTGTTGCGGATGTTTCATCTCTACTACAAGACCTTTCGAAAAGCACCTGCAAAAAACAGATAGGAATTGGCCATCTTCTCTTCCGAACAGCCCCGAACATGATGCTCTATGCAGGTCTTAACCTCCACGGCACAACCGTCCCTGTCGTTTCTCCGGACTTGCCATTCTACTTTGGCGTTCGGCACCGACCATACTTTCGTCTTTTCTTCGTATTGTTCTTGAGCAGCCGACAACCTGCGTCTGAGTACCTTGCCATCTTTCAATTGATAGCAGACAATACCTTGTGGCAATTCAATCAAAAGCAGGTTTTTATTTGTTGTATATTCCCCGAATGATTCCGGCAGTCCCTTCGCAGCGTCAACATCCTCGTGCATTTGCCCTAACATATTGAGCACACTTGTGTTCTCCTGTACAACGCCACATAAACGCGGGATATCGCTAATAATGGTGGTGAGCAATCCCACCAAAACAATCGATACAGATGAGCCAATGACCATCACCACTAACAACTCTGTCAATGAATAACCTCTGCGCATTTCTATTGCTCCGGTTCTGCCAAAACATATCTACACAATTGAACTTTGACTTCCTTACTGAAGCTCATGCCGCCTGCTTTCACCTCAACCAATTTCATCCCCTCCCATTGACCGGCCCCCGCCGACTCTTTGATAGAAACATTGAGATTTGGCCAAAGCCGCACGAAATCCTCGTCACGGATCGCCTCACCCGTTAGAGCTATGCTGTCAAGTTCCGCCTGGGCGGCTGCTATACAGTGTTGCCTCATCCACTGGTAGCGATTTAATTTTGCGAACACGTGCAGTGACAATGCCAACCCAGCCAAAACCATTCCCAAGACCGCAAGAGCAACCACTATTTCGGTTATTGAAAACCCCCTGTTTTTTTTCTTCTTACCAGACATAACTTTACTCCATTTAAGGTACTACGGGAACGCAAGGTCCGCTGTATGATTAACAATTACAATGAGTGGAGAGAATATGGCATAAACAACAAAACCCACCATTACTCCCATAACAAGTGATACACAAGGCCACATTATGAACCTGACGAGGTTGGCGCGGTAGCTGTAGTTCGAGCGATAGAGCGACTCAAGTGTCTCTAATACAGTCAAAGTATTGCCCTGATTGACCTGCTCATCAAACGCCCAGGCAAGGGGAGAGCCTAATCCGGTTTGTCTGGCCGCAATTGCTATATTGTCACCTCGCTCTACTTTTTCCAGCCATTTTTTTAGTCGTTTTCTGAAACAATGGTTCACATCGAGATAAAGTATATTGGTAATCGCATCATTAACCATGCAACCGGCGTTAAGTGACAGCCGCAGAAGCTCAACAACCTGCACCATCGAATAATTCTTCTCAAACCAGTGCAGAACAGGCAAGTGCCATTTTATAAAGTCAGCAATTCGCGAAATTAAATAAGGCTTGTCCGGTCGACGGGGCCGAAACTTAATCCGAATCGAAGCCGGAACAACCACAAGAACTATAAGTGCAAATACCAAGGTGATTAACCACCCATAATCATAGGTAATAAAACTTGTGGCCCGGATTAAAAATCGAGTGGAAGCTGGAAGCTGTGCGCCCTCTGTCATTTCTGTTAGCACACTGTGAAATAGCGGAAAG
This sequence comes from uncultured Pirellulales bacterium, assembly GCA_964451425.1. Classification (GTDB taxonomy): domain Bacteria; phylum Planctomycetota; class Phycisphaerae; order Sedimentisphaerales; family Anaerobacaceae; genus CS2-K091. The sequence goes on along the minus strand of CAYVIT010000080.1, from coordinate 4,754 downwards.
GCTTTCCACATTAGTCCCGATACGATAAAAAACATAAAGATTATTAGTATTATCGGATAGGCTGGGTGAACCGGCCTGATTTTCCTGCTTTCATCGGCCTTGGTGACCATATCAGCTTCAATGCTCTTCATGGCAAGCGGAAGCTGCTCGATCTGCTCGGCAGCAGCTATCATTGCCACTACGTAACCGGGACATTTAGGGTAGCCTCTTTTAATCGATTCGCTCAATGAGTAGCCCTGAACCAGCCATTTTTGAATTCTTCGCAGGATTCTTGACCGTCGGTCTGTTCGCCCGCCGGCAGCTGATTCAAGGGCCATAGGTAATGGCAGGTTCTGACGCATACTCGAACCGATTGTCGAGACGACGTATGCAGCAGTCGCATGCCGGGATGTTAAACCGTAGGCTATGATTGAACCTACGAACAAAATAAAAAACATGAAGCCGATTATCGACAAAGGGCTAAACACAAAGCCTGCAGTTACTAATAAGAAAAGAGATGCAAAAGTTATGAGTATCCATTTTGCACATTTCTGAGGCCATTTCTCGGAATCGGGTTCACGTCTTGCCATTAGCACAGCCAGCAATGTAACGATGAAAATAACGGGTACAAATAGTATATTCTCAAACGACTCTCTCAAAACGGCAGCATAACCCAACAAAAAACATACGACCGGCAATGTAACCAAAGCAATACCCGGCTTCTTAAAACCCAGGATTACACAGAGAAGCAAAACTAATATTGCTATAATTTCAAACATACTCTACCAAATCATCATACATTCAATTTCGTAATAATTGTTATCATAGGCAAAAACATCGAAAGGACGGCTATTGCCAAAATTCCTCCCACCACAATCAGCATAACAGGCAAAAAAATCGCCTGCAGCCTTGCCTGTCCGCATCGTGCCTGCTCGGAGTACATCTGGCCCAGACTGTAAAGATTGTCCTGCAGTTCATTACGTTGAGTGCCAAGCTGAATCGAATACAAAAACAACCTTGGTATCATCTTGCAAAACTGCCCGGCCCCTAAGATATTAGCTCCCTGTTCGATTTGGCTGGCAAGCATTTCGCTTTCCAAGACAAGCTTTTCACTTCCCGTTGAACCAGAGCCTAATCTCAGGCACGCCGGCATATCGGAACCGGCTGCAACCAACATTGCCATAGATTCGGCCATTCTGCTGAGCACACTACTATGGTACACTCTGCCGATAACGAGTGCTCTTAAAAACAGCGATTCCTTAAATCTTCGCCCAGCCGGAAAGGACGAGAGTATCCTAACTATAAAGAGTATCGCTGCGGCAAGAAGTCCTACGCTTATCCAAAAAGGCACGACGTTTTCCGCCATACTTAAGAATAACCGCGTTAGTTTCGGCAGCATTGCGCCCTCTGTCATTTCTGTCAGTATAAGGCCGAATTGTGGGATTATGAACAGGAATACGGTTGTTAAAATAACCGCAGCCAGAGCCAGGATAACCGCAGGATAACTCAGCGATTCAAAGATTATCCTCCTGGTTTGATTGGCCAACTCCAGGTGTCTGTTAAGACTTGTCAGCATCTCGCTTAATCTTCCTGTTTCAACACCTGCTTTTAATATCCTGCCATAGAGAGGTGGAAAACGCTTCTGTCTTTTTTCAAACGCCTCCTCAATACTTACGCCTGCTTCAAGTTCGCCGGCAATAGCGTCAATGAGTTTGCGCATAGACTTTGAGCTGATATCACTGGCAAGCTCTCGCAGGCCCCTTTCCAGAGGGATTCCGGCTTTCGTTATGGAAGCAAGCTGCTGATTGAAAAGCATAAACTCATTTCTGCCAATGGCTGTCTTGGGCTTTTTAGGTTTGGCCTTTTCAATAGAATTTACAGCAAGCTCCATTTGTTGGAGTAGTTCGCCCGCCTCTTCACGGGACCCGGCTTCAATCGTGCCTTTCATCAGCCGGCCTGCCGACGTCAATGCATTGTATTTAAATGTCGCCATTTTATGTCTCTCTCATTAACTACTGAGGACCCAGGGATATTTCGCGTTCTATTCTATTAGTTTTAGCTCGTACTGATTCCACAGACTTTATTCAGCTCCTCCTGTGTTGTGATGCCCTTACTCACCAAGCGCTTTCCGTCCTCAAGCATATTCGTGTGGCCTTTCCTTTCGAGGATATCTTCAAGCTGCTCCAGGTCGGCTTTTGCCAGGATAGCCTTTCGCAGTTCTCCGTCCAACTGCACTATTTCCGCTATCAAGGCCCGTCCTTTGTATCCGGTATTGAAGCAGACATCACATCCAAACGCTTCAAATAATCCTGTTTTCCCAATCTTTCTCTTACATTTCTTGCAAAGTTTCCTGACAAGGCGTTGGTTTAGAACTGCGGAGACACTTGATGTTACCTGGTAAGGCTCGATTCCCATTTCCAGCAGCCGCAAGAATGCGCCCGCAGGCGTGCCGCTGTGCATTGTACTCATTAGCAGATGTCCCGTCAGTCCTGCTTCGATAGCAATCTTAGCGGTCTCGGCATCCCGGATCTCTCCAATCATCAGAACCTGTGGATCCTGTCTAAGCAGCGACCTTAAGGCGGTAGGAAATGTCATCTGGCCATGTGGTGTAATCTGGGTTTGTGTAATGCCTTCGATTCTAATTTCCACGGGATCTTCGAGAGTCACAATGCTTTTGCCGGAAAAGGCCTTTAGAATGTGCCGCAGAAGAGCGGCAAGCGTGGTACTTTTCCCACTGCCCGCCGGGCCGGTAAGCAGTAAAACGCCCTGGTTTTTGGCCGCAATTTTTTTTAACGCTGTGTGTATATCATTCGAAAAGCCCAACTGCTCCAATTCCAAGAGCTCTCTATTCTTGTAGAATAGTCGCACTACCGCTCGTTGACCGTGTATTGTTGGAAAAACTGCGAGCCGCTTGTCCATAACTCTGTCATCTTGGGTCTTGCTGACTTCAATTCGGCCTTCCTGGGGTATATCGTTACGATAGGTTAGAAGCCCCCCTAGTACCTTCAGCCGTGCAATTACATTGTCAGATAAGGATTTGGGTAGTTTTTCAACGGTGTTTAAGACACCATCGAGACGAAATTTTACGACTAATTCGGAGCCCGTAGGTTCGAAATGGACGTCGCTTGCATCGGATTCTACGGCTTTCTTGAGCAAATCGTCCACCAAAGATACCACATCCCGGGCATCCATTTTGGCGCCGTAAGAGCTGCTCTCGCAATTGCTTACACTCATATTATAGCGGCTTGATTTTGTCAAATTCGGCATTTCATATAATTCCCTTCAAAAGTAAGAGGTAAAAGCACCCTAAAACGTTATCTTAAAAAGCAAGATTTTTTGCTATTATTGCCAATTTTTTTGTTAACATATTGGTAGGTGCTCTCTCTTAACAAATAGAACAGTCGAAATGGGTATTTATGTTTGGCAAGGCCGTTAATTACGAGCTGATTTGGGACTTTTCTGTCTCCGGGGCAGTGGATGAACGCCAGCGGTGGATATTGTCTGCAATGCAAAGCTACGGGCAGGAATTAGTCACAATGCTCTGGCGAATATTAGGGAATGAACAAGATGTTTGTGATGTCTACCAGAATACGTTTTTACAGCTTGCCCATTACAAAAGCAGACAAAAGCCCGAACATATAAAAGCGTATATCTTCCGTGTGGCAGGTAACGCAGCAGTGTCAATGTTAAGACATAGATCTGCTGAAAAAAAGAGATTGTCCACGGCCATTGTTGGCAGAAAGGCCGCTATCTCGACTGCAAATGAGCTTGATTCCAAATACTTGCAGGAAACTTTAAGATACCATATAGCCCAACTGCCTGGACATCTAAGGGACGTCATAATGTTACGCGATCTGGCAGAATTATCTTACGCCCAGGTAGGTGGGATATTGGGCATATCAGCGGCAACTGCGAGGGTTTACAGGTGCAAAGCAATCCAATTATTGGCCGTATGGATGGACAAAGAAAGAGAAGAAAGAGAATGATAAGTATAAACAAAAACAAGGGAACACCATTTCGTAAATCGCAGAATGGGAGTTCTAACAAGTGCAGACAAATCAGGGCTTGGCTGCATAACATTACAAGCAGCCGCCTTGGTCTCGATGCAGACTGGGTACAGAACCATATTGTGAATTGTCCAAGATGTCATCGGCGACTTGTAAGTGTTGGTAAAGTCAATCTTGCATTGTCGGTTATGAAATCTCAACCGCACGAGCTTGATTTATTAATGCGTGCAAATACTCAAGCCATTGGCGTACTGAAACACAGTCTCCGCGGGGCACCGAAAGCCCAGAAACTTAGGGCGATGCGGCCCGAACCTAAGCTGTTCGAGAGGTGCAGCAAGTATACGCATTCCGTCGCAAATGTAGCAGCCTGTATCGCAATATTACTTCTTATGAAAATCGGTATTTTCTCCTCTATGGATAAGTTCCAAACCAAAGGCCAAAAAGTCGTCGAGCAATACTATGTTAGTCAAGTAGGCGAAGACTTGGCAGATGAGGTTTTCTCCGCTTAGTCAGGTGATAATTTCGTGGTTCCCTCTTTGCGGTTGTTGACCTTATACCGTGCCCAATTTTGTAAGTCTCTGACTGTTAAGCGCAGGAGCTTAACAGCCTTTTTAGTCGAAACACTAAAAACAGTCATTCGCGTCAGTCATAATTTGCAGCCGCCAATATCTTCTGAGCTTCTGATAACAATCCCAAGTCATACATCTTATCCTTACTAAGAGCTTATCCGAATAACCGGGTCGTTATGAGGCCGAGCGAAAAGTTCGA
>CAYVIT010000079.1:0-15169 GCA_964451425.1 uncultured Pirellulales bacterium | reverse complement strand
ATTAAATCATAGGAGTTTACCATGAGAAAAGTGTTTGTTTTTTCACACAGCCGAACCGTTTTAGCGGTTGTAGTCCTTATTAGTCTTTTATTTACAACTTCCCCCATCCAATCCAAGGAAAGTAGGGACATTCTCCGTGCCGGGACTGCAAAGATTGATATTACGCCTGAAAAGCCGGTTAAAATGGCAGGCTATGCCGCCCGAACAGAATTATCTGAAGGGATGCACGACCCATTATCTGCGAGAGTGGTTGTATTCGAGAATAATGGAAAACGGCTGGTGCTTGTTTCAACCGACAACCTGGGTTTTTATAATGGGACCGCAGAACCTCTGCGGAAAGCTGTCCTGGATAAGTTCAAAATCGAGCCATCCGAACTTTTTCTATGCGCAATTCACACGCACGCCGGGCCCAGCCTGACCATCGATAAGGAAAAAGGACACCCTAATAATCTGGAATATACAGAGGGCCTAAAGGCTAAGTTGGTTGACGTAGTGCGGAGGGCAATCAAGAATCTTGGTGAAGTTCATACAGGCATCGGCGTCGGCTACAGTCCGGTTGGTGCTAATCGACGAGAGCTGAAAATCAATAATACAGGTGAAAGTTCAATACAATTGGGCCGTAATCCCTATGGCCCAACCGATAAGGAAGTCCTGGTCTTGAAAGTGGCAAAACCTGACGGCACTGTCGTTGCCGCTCTTTTCGATTATGCGACGCACGCTACCTGCCTGGGAGGAAGGAACTTAAATATAAGCGGCGATGTCCTTGGATTGGCCGAACAGTTTGTGGAGAAGATTCTTGGTCCGGGTGTTATTGTGCCCGCGTTTGCGGGGGCCTCCGGCAATATCGACCCATGGTTTAGGGTGCTACCGTCATTCAACACCGAGCCAGGCTGGATTCCGGAGCCGGTTCTGCTCGGTACGTTGTTAGGTGAGGAAGTGGTGCATGTTTTCCGTGACATTTCGAAAGATTCTGCCGGCGGGGAAATCAAAACCTCTTTTACAACGCTCAATCTGCCGGGTAAACCAAGTGGTGAAGTTAGTATGAAAAAGGACTCTCCCCCAACTTCATTGAATATAACAGCCGCGAGAATAGGGGATATTGCTTTTATAGGTATTGGCTGTGAAGTATTAACAGAAATCGGTATGGCGATAAAAGCTGCTTCTCCGTATAAGCATACATTTGTGATTACACACTGTAACGGTGCGGCTGGTTATCTTGCGCCGGAGCATTTATACATAGAAGGGGGGTATGAAGTCCGTAGCAGCCCCTTCGGTCCTCAAGCGGCTGACTTGGTTGTGAAAGAAGCTGTACGAATGCTGCACGAGTTATAACGTCGGTCTTTTACTGATGCTTAATGCATTTCAAACGTGCAGGTCCCGATACCACCTCTGTAAAAATTAAACTGTACGTTGGGATGGTTTGCCAATAATGACATCGGCACGGAGCTGTCTGTTATTTTCTTGCTTATCATCAGCGTGGTCAGCCGCATCCCGAACGGATTATCATGCGTACCTGCCTGCCAGATGGAGACCGATTCGGCCTGCCAGGTCTGTACAGGCCCGACTGTAATTGCTTTTGTTGGCACCCCGGTCACAACTCCGCCGCCGCTTGTACGGGCGTTCTGCATAACGGTTACAGGATGAAGCTCAACGACACGCGTGGAAAGTTTACAGTATTCCTCAGGAGATGGCGGTGTTTGGTCGTATGGTTTTTCTCTTTTGACCGGGTCGTTGAATGCCCAGTGTTTTATATCGCCCTGACCGCCCTGCATAGTTGCGCACCTAACGCCTTCCCAGCTTTGGACATATTCCGTCACGTCGGCTTTCGGAAAGTGCAGATTCGATTCCGGCATACTTAGTTTTTTATCGATTCGATTAAAGCAGAGCTCCTTATCTGCCTTCGCGAATGACAGCGGATGATTTTCATCCACTTCTTTATCATCCAGATACCACTCATCCATTCCCCAGAAGTGTGCGTTTTTCAGGTCCAGTTCGAGCTCATTGACCAGTCTTGCCACCAAAGGCAATTGTTCGGTAGGGCCGATTGGTCCGCAAATTCCCGCCGGATTATCCGCCGTTGACTGTCGCCAGGCCTTGATATACTCCAGGGCCTCTGCCAGATAAAAATCCTCCAGCGTATCATAGAAGACTACCTGGAAACCTTCCCGTGACAGGCCGAGCATATCTTCAGGAGTGAGCTTGGCTGCTTCATCTAAAATTTGGTCATCAAGCGTTGTGTAATCCCACCATTCGGCCGCTAATATGCTTAATTTCCGTGCCATAATTTGCCTCTCCTCAAACTAAGTGAACCAATTCCCCCAATTCTTTTTTTAGTATGTTATCCTGTGGATAGGCATGACCCAGGTGTTGTCGAAAACCTTCTGCGTACTGTGCGCCTATCATACTTCCCCGCGACATAGACCACCTTTTCATAGATTCCACGTACTCATCCATATTGTGATGTGCTTTTAGCCAGTTTCTCTGGCTCTCGTGACAGCAGAGCATCTTTTCTTTGGTCTCAAAGGCCGAGCTTATATCTACAACCATTTGCGGCTGGACTTTTTTACCAAAGATGTCCTTACCTTCTGCCGGGTCCATATAATAAAGATAAGGCACGGGTTCAAAGGACTCTACGCCTTCTATTTCGATATTTCGAACTCCACCTGCAAAGCATGCCGTCATTGCTAATTTGCCCGCCGTTGTATGGTCAACCATATAGTCTTCAGGTGACAGTGCAAATACAATAGCAGGCTTTAATTTCCTGACAAGTTCGATGGCCTTGAGCAGTGTCGGCCGGTCGTACATAATAAAAATATCATCGCTCTCAAGACAGTGGTATTGACCGTCAAGGATAGCCGCCGCCTTTGTAGCTTCGGCCCTGCGTATTTTACTGATTTCCTCGCGTGTATATTCAATCGTTCCGCAATCTCCGGGCGTCATCGTTGAAATGTGTATTTGCCACCCCTTTTGTTGTAATAGGGCCAATGTACCCGCGCAGAAAAATTCTGCATCATCCGGATGTGCGCCAAAACTTAAAGCAACTTTTGATGACTCCATAGTTATAGTATCTGTGTTAATGTCGGCAAATCAGAAAATATTATTAGTCTTTAAAAGCGCTCAGTCTCTCGGCAGCTTTTTTAATATCGCCAAATCTGTCATCTCCGGCTTCCCGTTCAATTGCCAGCGCTCCCTTAAAGTCTATTTCTTTCAGGGTTCTCAAAAAGGCATCGCTGTTGACTTCGCCTTCGCCCCAGGGGACTTCAGCGCCCCACGTACCGGGAGTTTTGGTACGCAGCGCATCTTTAATGTGGATGTGCCTGATCCATGGCGCCAAAACTTTTACCGCTTCGAGCGGGTTACCCTTGTTGTAAAGAATCATATTCGCCGGGTCGAAATTCACTCTGAGGGCCGGGTGGTCTATCTCTTCGAGAAAATGCTTTAGCTCTTCAGCCGTCTCCTGCCCGGTCTCCAACAGAAATTTTACGTTCTTTTCAGCCGCAGCATCAGCCAGGAGACGCACGCGGTCATAAAACTTCCTGGCGTATTCCGGCTGCGTATGGTCAATGAATCCGGCGTGCATCAGAATGTACTTGGCACCGAGCTGTGCGGTCACGTTGATTGCTCCCAATGCCAACTCGCGATTTTCCTCCCAGGATTCGTCCGGGCCAATTCCGCCGGTTTTTTTGATACTCTCCAGCGTCGAGTAATCCTCGTATGGAAAATCTATCATTGTGCTGCTTATCGTCCAGTCCTGTTTTTGTACAGATTCCAGATACTGTTCGCCGCCTTCCTGCACCCCTGCCCTCACCGCCAGATTCACATATCCGATATCCAGCTTTTTCATAGACCCGGCTAATTCATTTACATCCTGCTTCAGCGACCAGCTACAAACCGAAACAGGCCAATCGTTACATGTACGCATGACAATAATCTCCGTGAAATATTATTTTACCTTACGATGAGTTCCAACAGTCATTCTTCCTTTATTAAAGTGAAACAGCTTTGCCCATTCTCATTGATTCTTTTTCTGCCTCAACTATCCTGACTGAGTCACGTGATGCATCCAATGTCGTAATGGGCGGTACGTTTTCTCCATTTAGTACTTTTACAAAATGGTCGATTTCTAATATATAACCGTCTCCTTGCTGTACCTCCGGTGTAAATGCCTCACCCTCGGCTGGGCAAACCTTAAACGCCGGCTCCCGCGTGCAGTCATAGACAATTGTTGCTTTTTCCTGCACGATATTGAAGCTCATCTCAAAACCGAATGCCGGCATCAATGCCCATCCCCCCTCGGCGGTAATCACACTATCATCATCGTAAAGATATTGCGAGACAACGTGCCCCAATCTGCCTTTACTGTTCTTACCGCCGAAACTGCTGACCGCCCGGGGCATACCGAACACATATTGCACATAATCTGTATCGTGAATATGCAAATCCAGCACCACTCCGCCGCTTCGCTGCTCGTTCATTATCCAGTTTTCATAGCTCCACGTCGGCACCGCAGATAATCTTTGGAAAGTTGCAGCGATCACCTTTCCGTACTCACCGTTGGCTATAATCTCTTTTACCTTGGCATACTCCGGCCAAAAACGTACACAGTGTCCGATTTGCAATACCTTTCCGCTGGACTTCGCGGCGGCAATCATACTGTCGCACTCAGCTACATTCAGCCCCATCGGTTTTTCGCACAATACGTTCACCCCGGACTCCAACGCCTGTGTCGTATGTTTGGCATGCAGATACGTTGGCAGCGTCAGCGAAATGCCGTCCAGTTTCTCTTCTTCCAGCATCTTGGCGAAGTCGTGATAGATATTGATTCCGGTGAAATCGATAGCGTTTTCCGTCCCTTCGATGTTTCCGATTGTTTTTTTGCAATCTTCAACGATGTTCTTGTTGGCATCGCAAATGGCCACAATTTGTGCATCGTCCCGCCCCTTCCAGCACCGGTAGTGCATCTGCCCCATAAAGCCTAAACCCGCAATTCCTATCTTAAGCAATTTTCATTCTCCTTATTATTTGATATGTTTGAATTAGCATTTCCTTTTCAACAAAACCATATCTACGTCCTCAAAAATTGGTTTTGCCATAATAACAGCTTTGTCCCGGCATTTCAATTATTTCCGCCCGGATAATTTCTTTTTCTCAGACCCGGGAAAGCACGTAATCTTTGGTACGATTATGCAGGAAAAGCATGGTTGCGAAATCAATGACGGTTTGTTATATTAACACGCATATTAAATAATCAACTGTTACGATTAATTATGATGAAAGGAGGCGGTTATGAACCGTGTAAAAAACGCGACAGGAATTTGGTTATTTGTATTGGCGGCATTAGTATGTACATTAAATAGTTTTGCAAAGGCCGACGACCCCTGGGTTGTTTATGAGGGTAAGGAAGGTCCGGGCAAGGGTAAGCACATTGTTTTTGTGACCGGCGATGAAGAATACCGTTCAGAGGACTCAATGCCTCAGCTCGCCAAGATTCTGGCTGTGCACCACGGCTTTAAGTGCACGGTGCTCTTTGCCATCAATAAGGAAACAGGCGAAATAGACCCGGTGACAGTCGACAACATCCCCGGTCTCGAAGCTCTCAAGAAGGCGGACCTGATGGTACTTTTCGTTCGTTTTCGTGAGCTTCCTGATGAGCAGATGAAACTTATTATTGATTATACAAATTCAGGTAAACCAATCATGGGATTGAGAACATCAACGCATGCGTTCAACTACAATAAGCACAAAGACAGCCCTTATGCCAAATACAGTTTTCGAGACAACGAATTCAAGGGTGGCTATGGACGGCAGGTTTTTGGTGAGACATGGATTAACCACTACGGGCAACACCAGAGAGAGAGTACGCGTGGGCTCATCGCAGAAGGCATGGAAAATCATCCCATTGTAAAAGGCTGTGAAGATATCTGGGGGCCATCGGATGTGTATGGCATTACCACGCTGCACGGTGACTGTAAGCCGTTGATAATGGGACAGGTGCTCGTGGGTATGAATCCCAAAGATAAGCCGCAACCATCGAAGAAGCAGGTGCCTGTGGCCTGGACAAAGACTTATACCGGGACACAAGGGAAAGCCGCCCGCATTTTTACGACTACGATGGGGCATGGTGGCGACCTGAAGAGCGAAGGTTTCCGTCGTCTTCTTGTGAACGCCTGTTACTGGGCGATGGGTATGGAAGATAAAATACCGGCCAGGAGTAAAGTCGATTTAGTCGGCCGGTATAATCCAAATCGCATCGGTTTCGGCGGGAACAAAAAAGGCCTCAAACCTTCCGATCATAAGCTCTGATTCCTGTAATCTTGCGCAGGGGATACAATGGCAGTGAAGTTGAGCACACGAGATGAACAACTTCTGAATGGTCAACACGGAAAAGCTGCCCGGATGGCGATGCGTATCCTGGTAAGAATGGCCGAGGTACAAGGCGCGCCCGAAATGATGGATGTCAGCCAGGCCCATATAGACGGGTGTGGCCTGCTTAGCGAAACAGGTTTGGAATTTGCCGAGACACTGGCGGCAAAAGGAGGAAAAGTTTCCATCCCAACGACCTTGAATATGGGGCCGCTTGACCTTCAGGACTGGAAGCGATTTGGTGTAGATGAAGGTTTCGCCGCCAAGGCCATCAGGCAGGCGAAGGCTTATACAGATATGGGATGTATCCCTACCTGGACGTGTGCACCGTATCAAAGTTACCTAACGCCCAGGTTTGGTCAGCAAATCGCCTGGGGTGAATCCAATGCTATCTGCTATGCCAATTCTGTTCTTGGAGCCAGAACCAATAGGTATGGGGATTTTATCGATATATGTGCTGCAATAACGGGAAGAGTTCCTAAGTGCGGGCTGCATTTGAAACAAAATCGCAAGGGACAAATTCTTTTAAGGCTGATAGACATCGAACCTGCCACCAGGCGAAACAATGCCTTTTTCGCCATATTGGGTCATCTCATAGGCTCCCTGGCCGAGGACAAAATTCCCGTTATCGAAGGACTACCTATTAATGTCTCCAGTGACCAGCTCAAGGCTTTATGTGCGGCAGCGGCCTCTTCCGGAGAAGTGGCTCTTTTTCATGCTGTCGGAGTGACGCCGGAAGCGAATACTTTGGAGGAAGCCTTCCACGGTGGGAAGCCACAGCGAATTATTGATATCCATCTTTCTGATTTGCAGCGGTCCGAGGCAGACTTGTCTACGGCCCGAGAAGGAGATAAGCTTGATTTGATTGTTTTAGGTTGTCCTCATTTTTCCTTTGACGAATTCCGTGAGCTCGCCACACTTATTCGAGCCAAGACTGAAAAAGGCGAAACGCTTCATCCGGATGTTGAGTTTGTTGTTATTTCCTCCCAGACATCTTATGCCCTGCTGCAAAGAAGCGACTTTCTCGGTGTGCTGACGGACTTTGGAATCGAGATTACTCTTGACACCTGTATTTTTCATACGCCGATGGTCTCTCCGGATACAAAGGTTATTATGACCAATTCAGGAAAGTGTGCTTACTATGCCCCGGGCCAGTTGGGTGTCCGGGTTGCCTTTGGCAGTATGGCTAAATGTGTTGATTCTGCCGTCGAAGGATGTGTATGCCGAAAGGAAATGATAGGATGACAAAGAGATTTCTTGTCGGAAGGGTGGTAGTTGCAGGCTCAGCCCAAGGTATAGCTCTTGTTTCTAAAGAGCCTCTTAGCTTTTGGGGCGGCTTATCTCCACATACAGGCGAAATTATTGACCGCCGTCATGAACGTTCAGGAGCGAATGTCTCAGGGCGGATATTCGTATTTCCGCGGGGCAAAGGCTCCAGCACATCCAGTGCTACCCTGATGGAAAGTATCAAAAATGGCATTGCTCCGGCAGCCATCGTAAACCTAAAAGTGGACCCGATTTTGGCACTGGGCAGTATTGTCTCGGATGAGTTGTATAACCGGTCAATACCTATAGTAGTGCTGGACGAGCAGGACTTTTATTCAATTAAAGAAGACGACTATCTTTCTGTTGAGCCGGATGGGAAAGTGTCGGTTAGCATAAAGCCTACTGCAAAATAAGGGAAGTGGCCGTGAAGACAACATTAATAAAGACAGGTTTCTGTTTTTTGTTGCTTGCAATGGCAGGTTGTACTATCAGCAAGCCTGACATTCAATCCGGTAAATTACAGTCTGTTGGATATTTGAATCTTGAAAGGATTTTTGACTCTAATGACTTTGAACCTGAGAAATCCGGGTCGGCAGTTTGGCTAAAAGACGGCATCGGATACACAACTCTGGAAGACTCGAACAATCCGGAGGGTGGCAAAGATATTGTATGGTACGAGCCCGACACATGTTGTCGCAAGATATTGGTTGCCTCTACGTCTCTTATCGGGCCCGATGAAAATGAGCCTCTGGATATTGACGGATACCAGTTATCAAAGGACGGCAAAAAACTGCTGGTGTTCACGAACACCGAACGTGTCTGGCGAGAAAACACCCGGGGAGACTACTGGGTCCTAAATCTGACAAGTAACAGTTTATACAAGCTCGGTGGTGATGTTGAACCTTCAACAATAATGTTTGCAAAATTCTCACCGGATGGCTGTCAAGTTGCGTATGTACATGAGAGAAATCTGTTCGTCCAGGACCTTAATGACTTAAGCATCACGCAATTGACGATGGATGGTTCGGACACCATTATCAATGGTACTTCTGACTGGGTCTATGAGGAAGAATTCGGATTACGGGATGGATTCCGCTGGAGCCCCGATAGTAATTCGATCGCATACTGGCAGTTTAATACTGAGGATGTATGTGATTTCAGCCTCATAAACTACACGGATTCTCTCTACCCGGAGATTACCACATTTCAATATCCAAAAGTTGGTGAAAAGAATTCCGCCTCTCGCATTGGAGTGATAAGTTCGTATGGCGGTGAAACGGTATGGCTTGACGTCCCGGGTGATTCCCGCAACAAATATATCCCGAAAATGGATTGGGCGGAAAACTCCGAGGAGATAATCTTACAGCAGCTCAATCGTCTGCAAAACACCAATAAAGTTATGCTGGCCGATGCCTATTCAGGCTGTGTCCGCACTATTCTGACTGAAAGTGACGAAGCGTGGGTTGATATCAGCGACAGCCTGAAATGGCTGGATGATGGCAGTTCTTTCACGTGGTTGAGTGAGCGGGATGGCTGGCGGCATCTATATCTGGTTTCACGCTCCGGTGAGAAGATAAATCTTCTAACCCCGGGTCAATTCGACGTATTAAGCATTCAGAGCATTGATGAAGAGGCTGGCTGGGTATACTATATTGCTTCACCGGATAATCCGGCACAGCGCTATTTGTATTGTTCACCGCTTGACGGCAGCGGCAAGGTCGAAAGAGTAACTCCAGCCGGCTGGGAAGGGACGCATAAATATCAGATATCACCGGAATCTAAATGGGCCTTTCACACATATTCATCTTTCGATACACCCCCGATAGTTGAGCTGGTCAGTCTGCCGGGGCATAGGACTAAAAAGGTGCTGGTAGACAACTCGGAACTGCGATTGAAGCTGTACAAACTCAAAAGGAGACAGACGGAGTTTTTTCAAATTGATATTGGCGAGGGTGTGTATCTTGACGGCTGGTGTATGAAGCCGCCTGATTTTAATCCAAAAAAGAAATATCCGGTGTTTTTCTATGTCTATGGAGAGCCGGCAGGCCAGACCGTCAACGATGTATGGGGAGGGAAAAGATACCTGTGGCATCTTATGCTTGCTCAGCAGGGTTATCTGGTAATGAGCGTCGATAACCGTGGCACTTCGGCGCCTCGTGGTCGGGCGTGGCGTAAGTGCGTCTATCGTCAGATAGGCATTCTCGCCTCCGCCGACCAGGCCGCGGCAACAAGAGCCATCATTAAACTTTGGCCTTATGTTGACCCTACCAGAATAGGTATTTGGGGTTGGAGCGGCGGCGGCTCTATGAGCCTTAACGCCATCTTTCGATATCCAGAACTGTATCATACGGCTATGGCAATCGCGTTTATAAGTAACCAGCGATATTACGACACGATTTACCAGGAGCGATACATGTCTCTGCCGGACGACAATGAAGAAGGTTACACAAACGGTTCGCCCATAACGTTTGCGCATCAATTAAAGGGCAATCTTTTGATTGTACACGGCACTGCTGACGATAACTGTCATTACCAGAGTTGTGAGGCGCTGGTCAATGAACTGATTAAACACAACAAACATTTTACGATGATGTCATATCCGAACCGCACTCACGCGATAAAAGAGGGAGAAAATACAAGGCGTCACCTCTACGGATTACTCACTAAATATTTAATGGAAAACATGCCTCCCGGTCCAAAATAGCCAAAGGATAAACATTAGAGGAAAGTAATCTGTTATAAGGTGATTTTTTGCCCTAATCCTTTCTGAATCGCATTGTCATAAATCAGTTTGGATGCACAAACGTCAAATAGAGCCATACCTACCGATTTGAACAAGGTAGTCTCTTTCTTCACCTCTTCCGTTGGTTCGTTTTCGATCAGAAATCGTCCAAGGGTCATAACTTGCTCTTGCTTTATCCAATTATTCTGCAGCGGGACTATCAAGTCACCTGATTCTTCTAAAGCGGTGTTGGTGTCAATGAAAACCGTTTTAAGCAAATTAAAAAGAGCTTGAGGAAATTCTCTGACAGTTGGTTTATAAGAGCCAATGCCGACAAAGTGTTTGCCCGCTAACAATTCCTCTTTGTTCGGCAATACAGGTTCAAAAGATGTTGTCGCCGTGATAACAGTTTGGCTTTTTTCCAGCAGGTCTTCAACATGGTTTGTTTGGTGCAGCTTAACGTCTGGTATTACCTTCGACAACTTTTCAATCAGTGCCGATGTTTTTTCCGGATACGAATCGAAAACATAGATATCCTTCAGACTCCTGGCTGAACATGCGATCCACGCCTGATAAAAGCCCTGGACACCCGCCCCGATTATTCCCAGTGATTGAGTATTCTCCGGTGTCAGATGTCGAATACTCACAGAAGCAACCGCTGCCGTTCTCAGTGCCGTCAGGGCCGGGCCGTTAAGCAATGCCAACGGCAGCCCGGTTTGCGCATCGTTGAGAACCATTATTCCGTTCAGGACGGGAATATTCTTTTCTGGATTCTGCGGGAACAGGCTGACCAGTTTGGTTCCAAAACAATCCTTGGTGAAGCAGGGCATAAGCAATAAAGTGTTTTCTTCGTGGTCTATGTGAAGCCGTTGAGGCATGTAAAATTCCTTTTTCTCATACATATACATCGATGCCTCAATGGCATCGAGTAAGTCATTAAAAGATACCGCCTGTAAAATGTCTTTTTCGGTTAGATATATCATTTTGTCTACACGTGCAATAAAATCCGAGTGAGTCGAGCAGCTCTATTTCCATTTACACTTACGAATTTCTAAACGGTGCTTGCCGTGGCAATCGGTACAGACCTTTTTCTCGCCGGTGTCGGCAAAGAGGGGTTTGTGCTGCTCGGTGTCGATTTTGTCCTTCGGGTGACAGCCCATACATAACGGATTAATCTTTGGTCGGGGATACATTATATCTGGCGCGGTACCGTTTCCACCCGAGGCCCAGGATTCGTCGGCAATGTGCTCATCACATTCGCCGTGGCAGCGCGCGCAGCCGATGTTGGCCCGTGCATGGATAACGGCAATGTCCTCTTGCATGTAGTTTATATGACAAACGAAGCAGCGACTGTTATCAGCTAAGGGACCGGTCGGCGGGACCAACTCTTCCTCACTATCGTCAAGAAGCAGCAATGGCTCCTCATCCGTTATGGATTTCTGGCTGGACTTGGATTCTGTGTTTGTATCCGTCTTTTGTTTAGCCTCCATTTGCTCACAGCCTGTTCCGACAACAATTGATGCTGCCAAAACAAACATTAAGAAACAGTATTTCATGCTTTCTTCCCTGCTATTATTTTAAGCGGTGGGCCAGGCATCGCTGCTCACTCTTAATACGGATTTTCAATTGAACGAACGTTCTCGATTAAACGTATTCCCAGTCCTTGAGCCATTGATAGTGGGGGGGTAACTTGGCCCACGTCTGCCTGCCGGTGTTTTCCAGTTCCGCTCTTTCTTTCAAGTCCAATTGCCGGCGCTCCATCACCGCCTTGACCACGTTATCGACCTCACTCACACTGTTCATACCGGGGATAGGTATCACGGTGTTGCTTTGCAAAATATACCGGATAGCCAGGCGTGCACGCCTATTTTTTTCTTCTTGGCTGCCGGCGAATAGCGAGCCTGCCGCAAAAGGCTTAATCCCGAAAGCGCCCACATCAAACTTCTTCAGAGCAGGGAATACACTATCTGTTTGTGCTCTCTTACTCATAGTGGTGAAAGGAAAACAGATGCAGTCGACTTGTGGAAAGTATTCTATCATAAACTTTATCCAGCGGCGGTCGTGTGTGGAGAAGCCGACAAACCGGGCCTTGCCCTGCTTTTTTGCTGTCTCCAGCGCTTCAACCATCTCGCAGGATGTATTGAATGTGTGTCTGCCGCCCGGCTCGTAACAGGTGACACGCCACAAATCGGTATAATCCTCTTTCGAGTCTCTAAGCACTTCATCAAGACTTTCCAGTAATTTTTTGGCCGTTCGGTAATCCGGATTACGTGTCTCTCGGCCGCAGTGGGACAGTGCCAGGTACATCTTGTCGCGGCGCCCCTTTAGGGCTTTGGCGTCTCTTATTACCTCGTCCTTGGTGCACGAGTCGATATAGTTTATACCTGCGTCAATACAGCGGCTGACGATTTCGGTCCGCTGTTCCATGTTGCTTCGCGAGTGTCCGCCAAGGCAGACGGCCGAGACCATCAGGTTCGTCTTGCCCTGCCGACGGTACTCCATATCCGGGTTGTAATTGAGAATCTTTGAGGTATCGACGGCTGCGCTACCGGCGGCCTGAACGCTTTGCCCGGCCGCGGCACCAAGTCCCACAGCCACACTCGCTGCGGTTATCGCACTATCGCGCATAAACTCTCGCCGAGTTACTTTTTTATTGTCCATCGTTAATCTCCTTTCGTTATCGTTCAGGCCTTTACCGGGCAGGCGAAAAATGTAGTTCACCAATAGGCAAGGCCTATATCTTTATTTATATCTTCGGCATTATCGTTTGGATTTATCCAGTGGGCGATTGCTCTTCAATGTAAAAATAGCCTTTATTTCTTCCTCCGACAAAGGACGGTCGTAGATACGAACATCATCGATGAGACCTTTGAAACCCCGACCTATCGTTACATTCAGCTTGTTGCCGGTCTCTATCGGCCAAAGGTCCAGTAGGCCGATGTCGTGGATTTCCGCTGGCGTACCGTCTTTGTAGAGTCTGACATCATCGTGCAGATTCGGCAGCTCGGCTTCTAATACTACCACCGCCACATGATGCCACTGGTCGTCATGTATTGCATCGTTAATGTAGTAGTATCCGCCATGTGGTGTAACGCCTAAACGGCCCCTTATGAAGCGATATATCCACATTTGACCGAAATCTTCTGAGCCCCAGGATATAATCTCCCCTCCGGCCGAGTCAGTCTTAATCCAGGCCGTTACGGTTCGAGGACGTGTGCCGGAGATGCCCTTATATCCGGTTATTTCTATGATGTTATCTTCGCCGTCCAGCTTCAGTGCTTTGCCTGTTCGACCGGCGACTGAAGCCTTATCAAATGATAAGTCGCCTTTGAGCGTGCCCTTGCGGCCATACCTGGATGAGTCCGCAGCGATTTTGCCTGAAACCTCGTCGAACTTCCACCACCCGACAAGGTTAGGCTCAGTATCAAGTGTAATCGGCTTGTCTTTTTCGGGTGCAGCCTTTATTACCTTTATCTTATCTCCACCACTAAGTTTTCTCAGCTCAATCACTTGTTCGGCAGTCAGTGCCACATCAAATATGGCTACATCATCGATTAGGCCTACAAAATTGCCGCTGCTGTGTGCGCTTTCGGAAAATCCTATCCTGACTGTGTCACCATCGTTATCCGCCCCCCCTGAAAAGCCTGCTTCTTCAGTACCGAGAGCCCCGTCTACATAGACGCAGCCGTTCTCTTCATCAGCATCCCAGGTTAAGGCTATATGGTGCCACTGGTCATCATCAACGGCTGTATTGCCCCGGACCCACTCACAGCTATGGCCTACATATTCGACTGTTCCATCATTATCTGCCTCGGATATCTCTGAATCGGCAACGTAAAGTTCCTTTTCACTTTCTTCCCATTCAGTATTGCCGTTAGATTTGGATAAGATGGGCACTCCGTTATTCGTGGTTTTAATCCAGGCGGCAATTGTAAAATCTGCATTGCCCAGCTCCGTAACACCGGACGGGATATCCATATAGCCATTACCGTCCAGCTTCAGGCACTTGCCTCGCTGCGGGTCGGCAACAATGGCCGCAGTACCTTTCAGAGTCCCGTTGTTACCGCCGCTGCCTGAGTCGGCCGTATTCCCTTCAAATCTCCAAAATCCCACCGCTTTTGGAACCTCCGCCCGGCCAATGCTGCTACAAACCAGGCACAATAATAATGCCAGAACTATTAGAATTGGAAAATTCAATCTCCTGCGCATGATTTTTCTCCTAACCTGAAATTATTCATTTAATTCTGCCTTGTAGGGGCAACCTTCTATGGTTGCCCTGGGCAGGCTGAAATTCAACTCCAGATAACATAACAAATATACCATACAATTTCAACTGTTTTAGGGTTGTTTTTTTATATAGCCCCCACCCCTGCGGTGGGGGGCTTATTTCTAAATTCTTCATTCGTAATTCTAAATTCAAACAAATTAATCATTGATTATTCGGTAGGGGGTGTACCGCACACCATTTTTTTGTCATTCCTGCGAAGGCAGGAATCCATTTTTGATTTTTGCATTGTATTTTTTCTATTTTCTTTGCTTTTTCAATTCTTTTGTGTTATTCTCTGCACATAAAGGCGTGTGACATCTTTGAGCGGATTCTTTCATTGATTCGCCTAAGGTAAGAGATAATATGGTCAGGTACCACTATGTGGATGTTCTGTTGTCACAGAAGGAAGGTCACTTCTACGCCGGATGCACGCAAAACCTACTTAACCGGCTCGAACAGCGCGTAGGGTGTGCAAATTTCGTTTTTGCACACGCGGAAATCTGGAAAGACACCGTCCTCGAACGCTACGAATACGATGCTTATGGCAATCC